>CBJOJD010000008.1:0-37532 GCA_966443485.1 uncultured bacterium
CTTCGGCGGAATCGGCCTGCTGGCTTAAATTGGCAGCCTGTTCCGCGAGGACGCCAGCCAAGGTGACGCGGGGGCCGGGCTGGCCGGGCTGGAGAGGAATGGCCTTCTCGAGAGCTGCTCGCGCTTCGTCAAGTTTTCCGGCTTGCTTGAGGGTGCTGCCGAGCACGGCCCAGGCGTTGCCATTTTCCGGCCGAAGCGCAACGGCCTTGCGCAGCTGGACCGCGGCATCGTCGAGTTTGCCCATCTGCATGTAGAGGATACCCAGGGTGTAGGGCGGATCCTCAAGGGTGGGGTCCATCTCGCCGGCCTTGGCCAGTTCCGCGGCGGCCTTATCGAGGCGGTCTTTGAACTTGTAGGCGAGGCCGAGGTCGTAGTGCAGTTGCGGATCGTTGGGATCGAGGGCGAGGGCAGCCTGGAAGTCGGAGATGGCCTCATCGAACGCCGAGAGCTGGATGTGGGCGACGCCCAGGTCCTTGATGGTGGTAACGCTCTTGGGATCAAGCTGGTGGGCGCGATTCAAGGAGTCGAGCGCCTCTTTTGCTTTGCCGGTGAGGGTAAGGGCCAGTCCGAGGTTGGCGAGTACGTTGGGATCATCGGGTTTGGCCTGCAAAGCCTTTTCAAACCACGGAATAGCTTCCTGCTGGCGGCCAAGGCGCTGCAGCGACATAGCGAGATCTTCGGCTGCGCCAGGATACTTGGGATCAAGTTGCAGGACCTTTTCGAAATGAGGAATCGCGTCCTCGTCCTGGCCGTTGGCGGCGAGGGCGCGGCCGTACTCGGCCAGAGCATCGGGAGCCGGCGGATTGGCGTGAGTGGCAGGTTCGATGGCAGCGAGGGCGCCGGGCAGATCGTGCTGCTGCCGGAGAAGGATGCTGAGATGAACGCGCGCCGGAACGTTGTTGCCGTCTTCGGCGATGGCCTGTTCGAAGGCACGGCGGGCCTCAGGCCAACGATTGAGCCGGGCATAGACTGTGCCGATCGCGTCTTCCACCTCGGTACGGGGGCCGGTCTGCTTCTCTTCCTGGGCAAACTCGGCGAGGGCCTCTTCGAACTTTCCGAGGGCGGCGAGGGCTCGACCGTAGCTGTCATAAAAGAGGGGCTGGAGAGGCGCCTTGGCCAGGTTTTCAGCGGCGGCAAAGTGAGGCAGAGCTTTGGCAGGCTGGCCTAGCTGGGTATAGGCGAAGGCGAGATTGGATTCGACTCCAGGATCGTTGGGCTTTAGCTTCGCGGCGATCTCCAGTTCGGGAAGAGCATCCGCCGGCTTGCCCAGTTCCAGCAGAACGGCGGCCAGAGCCTGGTGGCCTTCAGGAATGGCGGGGGCGAGGCGCACGACTTTGGCAAAAGCGGCGCGGGCAGCTTCAGCCTGGCCAGCCTGCTGCGCGGCGTATCCTGCGCGAAAGGCAGCGTCGGCCTCGCGCATCGCGGTGGCAGGCTGGGACGACTGAGCGCCAGCCACCGAGACTCCGAGGACCAACGGCAAGGCAAAGCGCGCGAGCGAGGCCATGGCGCTACTTTCCCGCGGGCGAGGACTCGCCCTGATGCTGGAGCTCGACCACCATCTTGAACTCGCGGTTTGCTTCGGCGACCTGGCCGGTGGCCTTGTAGGCCTGGCCGAGCAGGTTGTGAGTGATGTAGTTGGAGGGATCCATCTTCTCGGCCCGGCTTAGATAATGCAGCGCCTGAATCGGCTGATTGAGCTTGAGGAAGGTCTGGCCAAGCAGGATGTAGGGTCCGGTGGCACTGGGCTCGAGGAGCACGGCGCGGTTAAGAGCCTGCTGCGCGTCAGAGAGCTGTCCTGCGCGGAGATAGGCGTCTCCGAGGCGATCGTAGAGCTCGCCGTTCAGCGGGTTCATGGAGCGCTCGGCTTCGAATTCCTGAACCGCAGTGGGAACATCGCCCTTGGCCAGCGCCGCTTCGCCTAAGAGCTGGTGAACGAGGGGAAGCTTGGGATTCATCTGCAAGGCCTTGTTGGCTTGGACGACAGCCTGATCGCGCATCTCGCGGCGCAGGAAGAGGCGGGCGGCAAGGAGGTAGGCGGCGGCGGAATCGGGTGCGAAGCCGTACTGGGTAGCGAAGGCGCGCCGGGCGTCATCGTAGCGCGCGACGTCGGCATAGCAAAGGCCAAGAACGTACTCGGGATCGATGTTGGCGTTTTCTACTTTGGCGTGCGCCTTCTCAAGCAGGGGAAGTGCCTCCGGGGCGCGTCCCATACGAAAGAGGCTGACGCCCTGCATCTCCAGGGATTCGCGATCGTTGGCGTCCTGGGAGGCAGCTTTGGCGAAGGCGGCGGCGGCTTCAGCGAGCTTGTCGCGCTGATAGAAGATGATGCCGCGCAGGCGTTCGACCCCGGCGGGCTCGGGCGTCTGGACGGCCAGCTGATCCAGGATGACCATGGCCTGGTCGAGGCGTCCTTTGGCTGCCAGGCGCTGAGCATCCTCAAAGGTCCAGCGAGCCGCGGTGGTATCGCCGAGTGCGATGGCCGGCTCGGTGGCTTGCGCAGCCGCTCCGGAGTGGGCGAGAGAGGTAAGAGCAATGAGCGCGAAGAAGACCGATGCAGCTTTCAAAGAAAGAACCTCGAGCGCCGAAGGCCATCCGCGGCGGAGATGACGTCCATGATCTTGGACGTGGAAAAGCGCGGATGAAGGCGAATCGACTCCATGGTAGCCCCAATTGCAGCAGGGCGGCAGTGAGCAGGAGCAAAGAAGCGGGGGAGCCGAAGCTCCCCCGGTAGGGTGGTCCGTTGCGACTCCTCGCTATCAGAACTGAACGCGAAGAGAAAATTCCAGCTGGCGGGGGCCGCAGCTTCCGTTGGGGAAGCAGCCGTTGGCTTCGCTGGTGATGGTTCCATCCGACTCGATGTTGCCACCGGGGTTGCCGGGGTTGATGTGGTTGAAGGCGTTGAAGGCATCCATGCGGAACTTGGTCTGCACGTTCTCCCAGATGGAGAAGGCCTTGGTGATGGCCAGGTCGGAGCTCCAGAAGCTGGGTCCGACGTAGGTGTTGCCCTTCACGTTGCCGATGTGGTCCAGGCCGGGGTTGGTGAAGATGCCGGTGCCGGGATCCGTCAACAGGTTCTTGGTTTGCGCCTTGTAGAAGCTGCGCGAACCGGTTCCGCCTGCGGCCTGGAAGCCGGTCAGATTGGTCTTCATATGGGCGCCGTTGGAGCTGGGCCAGTTGGGCGCACTGCCGTTGGGAACGCAGTTCGGCACGTTAGAGCAGGCCTCGTTGTAGCTGAGGTTGTAGGGCAATCCACCCGCGATGCTGGCGGTACCGCTCAGCTGATAGCCGCCGATGAGGGCGTCGACCAAGCGAGGTGCGCCGGAGAAGTACTGCTTACCCTTGCCGAAGGGCAGGTCGTAGCTTCCGTAGGCGGTCGTCTGCTGGCGACGGGTATTGCTGTCGCGGATGTGGGTGATGCTGTGATCCCAGGTGTAGTAGCCGGACTGCTCGTCAAAGGCGCTGGCCCACTGGTAGTTGATCGTGTAGGCGTAGCCTTTGTTGAACTGCTGGGCCAGGGTGACCTGGAGAGCGTCGAACTCGGTGTTCATGTTGCTGCCGTAGTAAGTGACGCTGTTGGTCCATCCGCACATGCCGCTGGTGATCAACGGGTTTGCAGGAGTGGTGTAGTTGCCATCACGGCAGGCTGCCAATGAGCCACCGTAGTAGCGCTGCAGGAGGTTCCCGGTGGAGACACCGCCGTCGGCCGCGATGGTGTTGGCGGCAACGCTCGGGTCGTAGTGAAGGGTCTGGCCATTCACCGAGTAAGAGCCGGGCAGAGCAATGGCAGGCTCGTTGGGGTTGGTGTTGTTGTTATCGCCATCTCCCAGGGTGTGGGTACCCTTATTGCCGACATAGGCAATGGTGAGCGACATGGTGGGGGTGACGGCGCGTTGGAAGGCCAGGTTCCAGGCGTCGATGGTCGGGAAGTTCAGATCGTTAGGACGGGCCTTGGGCGAGACCTGCGAGCCAGGAGCCGGCAGCTTGCCATTGGAGGGTACCGTCGGGAAGGTGTAGGAGCTGGGTCCGTTCGCCATGTTGAACGCTGCGCCGGTGGTGCTGGGAGCATTGATCTGCTGGTTGGCGAGAACGGGAAGGTTCTGGGTCACAACGTGGCCGAAGATGGAGCCGAATACACCGGTGTCAAAGCTGCGCCCGTAACCGGCACGGATGACGGTCTTGTCGTTCAGCTGATAAGCCGCACCGATGCGGGGAGCAAACATCTTGGAGTAGTCGACGCCCCAGCCCATGTTGGAGGGAACGCCGCCGATGCCGGCCACATAAAGATAGCCGTCCTTGAGATTCATCAGCGAGCCGTGGCCTGGACCGTTGACGCTCTCAGGGAAGTAGATCTCATAGCGGAGACCCAGGTTCAGAGTGAGCTGGCGGGTTGCGCGCCAGGTGTCCTGCCCGTAGAAGAAGGTCCGCTTCTGGAACTCCTTGGCGTTGGTCGACACGGAGACGAAACGGTTGTAGCTGTTCACGTTGCCCAGCAGGAAGCTGGCGAAGGACAGACCACCTTGGGTGGCCGCTGCCGGATCCGAGGTGTTGGCGGCGGTGAAGTTCATCTGGCCGTCGCGATCGTTGTCAGAGGGAACGCGGAGGTTGCGTCCGTAGCGGAGATCCACGCCCACCTTGAAGGCATGGTTGCCCATGATCTTGGTCCAGTTGTTGACGATCTGGCTCTGATCTTCCTTCTCGGTCAGCGGGCAGTTGCAACGGTTGATGCCGAGGCCGTCACCGTAGACGGGATTGCCCTGCGTGCCGCCGCTGCCACCCGGGATGTTGTCAAAATGGAAGCCAGGCGAACCGCCGGTGAAGTAGGTTCCGAGGTTGATGCCCGGAATGCCCAGGGTGTTGGCGAATTGCGCGGTCTGGTCGTGCTTGGAGTCGATGACGTTGTAGCGGTAGTAGCCGAGGCGGAAGTCGGTCAGCAGGGTGGGGCTGATGGCGATGTCCATGCCCGCGGCCAAGCTGTCGTTGGCGCCCTTGGAGTTGCCGCCATAGTTGTTGATACCGAAGCCGGGACCGCCGGCGGTGCCGAACATCACGTTGCCGGTCAGGGTGTCAGTGAAGCGGGAGAAGCGCTCGAAGATGTGCTTGGTCTCGCTCAGGGTGTAGTCAACACGCTCAGTCCACTGGTTGCTGTTGAAGATACCGGTGCCGCTGCCGTTGTAGTTGCTGTCGAGTCCGTTGACCTTGCCGGGTGATCCCAGGCCGATTCCCTTGGTATAGGGCTCGAGGTAGCCGAGCAGAGCCAAAGCCTGCGCCGAGAGACGGCTGGTGGGGATGACGTTGTTCGGGAAGGGTGTCTGCGTCGCCGGATCGTAGATGATTCCGTTGGCGCCGAGTTGGGTCGCGTACTCGCTGAAGTCCGCGCCAGCGATTCCGCTGGGACCTACAGCCTTGCCCAATGCGGTTTCGGTGAGCAGATTGGTGGGCAGGGTGTTGGTGGCTGCGGTACCGACCTTCTGGCGCTGGCCTTCATAGTTGCCGAAGAAGAAGGCGCGATCCTTCAGGATGGGTCCGCCGATGGAGCCGCCGAAGCGATTCTTGAGTCCGGGAGGAATGGAGGGGGCGAGGCCCTGAGCAGCCCGGTACGAGTCGGGTGCCTGGCTGAAGGGATCGCGGGCCAAATTGGCGTTGCCGGTGCGGAAGTCGTAGGCGCTGCCGTGGAAGTGGTTGGTGCCGGAACGGGTCTGCGCGGTGACGACAGCAGAGACGGCCTTGCCGAGCTCGGCGTCGAAGTTCTGAGTGGTGATCTTGGTCTCGGTCACGGAGTCCATGGCCGGGTTGATGACGATGATGCCCAGGATCGGGTCCTGGTTATCGGTGCCGTCCAGCTCGAACGCGGTACCGCCGAAGGCCTGGCCGTTGACTTGGATCTGGCGGGAGCCCTGGGGGTTTTCATCGGCGGCGTGAGACCAGCCGAGGAGCTGAGCGCCGGGAAGCAGGAGCTGGAGGTTGGTGAAGTTCTGATCGCCGACAGGGAGGCTGGAGACCTGCTGCTCGTCGAAGACGGTGGCCACGTCGGCACGGTCGGTCTTCAGTTCGGGCTGCTGGTCGGCATTGACGGTGACAGTCTCGGAGCCGCCGCCCACGTCCATGGTGGGATCGATGCGGGGAGCTGCGTCAGCCAGCACTTGAATGCCATTGGCCTCAAAGTTTTTAAATCCCTTGGCCGTGACCTTGAGGTTGTAGACGTCGGGGATGAGGTGAGGGACGGAGTAGTCGCCCGAGGCGTTGGAGGTCACGTTGACGACCGTGCCTTTGGCTACATCTGTGACTGTGATGGTGGCGCCAGGAATGGCAGCCCCGCTCTTGTCCGTCACAGTGCCGAAGATCGATCCGTAGACCGATTGTGCTGTCGCAGGGGCAACAAGCACCAAACTCGCGCAGGCGTATATAGCCAGCGCAAGGGCTGTGCGAATCCTCTTGTTCATGCGGTCTCCTGAAGCTATTTCTGTTGTTTTTGTGTGTGAACTTGTGTGGAAGAACCGGCAGGTACGTGGCCCGCCGCCGTGCAAGGCTTCCTCACCGCAGCGGCGAGGTCGCTAAACACTCAGGGAGCTTGCCTCAAGAAGTGTGAGCTAGGAAGAGGCTAAAAGGATCGCTCCGTAAGCAAAGCGAAACGATACCCAATGAGTCCAGCCCATGTCAACGTCCAAATGCAGTCCGCTGGGCGAAGGAAAAGCAAATGAAACGTGGTCCCAAATGGAAACATTTTCTGCGACTTAGGCTTTGGCGCTCTGTGCTTTACGGGGGGCGGAGAGGGGGCCATATGCCCCTGGGGAGTAAAGCGATTTAGGCCGGAAGGCCGACGAGGAGGGGGTGGTTGAGCGGATGCTGGATCTACACTGAAGACGTTTTCAGGAAATCATGCTCCAGGGGCTGTCATTCCTGGTACCCAGGGAAAGAAAGCGCCCAGTTTTTTGATTTTGCGCAAGGAGATCTGCGAGCCGCGAGGCGAGATCAGGCCTACAATGTGAGGGCCGCGGGAGGGGTCTGGCGACCCTGCCTGGGGGAGGAAAGGGGATGTTGGAGATCGCCAAAGCTCTGGCATTTCTGGGCTGCATCCTGTCGCTCTACTCGGCGGGGCTGCAGGCCTTTTTCATCCCCGACGAACGCTGGGAGGACCGCCTGATCGCAGTGACTCTGCACCTGATCTTCTCCGGATCGGTGTGCGTGTTCAGCGGCCTGCTGTTCTCGTGGCCTTCGAGCACCAATCCGGACCGGGGACAGCGCCTGGGGCGGACCCTGCCAATGCAGCTGTTTCTGTGGAGCGCGGGATGCATTGTGGTGCTGTTTGTGAGCTCCTGGTATCTGCACGATCTGTCGGTGCAGGCGGCTCCGTTCATCAGCGACCGGGGCAGGTTCTGAGACTCTAGACTGCGGACCAAAGCGGGAATTCCGCGAACGCGTCTGCCGGTTCGAGTGATTTATCTCACTTACACAGGCCCTGAGCTGACCTATAAAAGGGACATCCGAAAGCGTATTTTGGGCCCTTCGGACGAAGTAAGTATCAGCCGGCTCAGCCTCCTGACGTTCGTCGCCCTCCCCCAAGGACACACAGATGCGACTCCTCACTTCCCCCACCAAACAGGTTTCCGCACGGCAACTTTCCATCGCGGCGGAGAACATTGCCGCCGCACAGTTCGCATTACATGGTTTCGACGTGCTGGAACATGCCGGCCGCGGCCGGATCCTGTACGACCTGGGCGTGGCCAAGTATGACGGCATGCTCAAGGTAGCGGTACACGGCAGCCTGGATGGTTTTTGGAACCTGGTCGACCCTTATCTGGACATGCCGGCCAATGGGCGTGTCACGCGCGCGGACTATCATCGCGCCATCGACCGCTGGCTAGAGCGGCACAGTAATCACATCACCTGCTGCCTGGTGCAGTTTGCCTCGTCGGACCTGACCGGCATGCCGCGGATTTATCTGGCGTCGGCGGAAGAGGTGGCGCAGCGGTTACATGGCAGCACGGAGAAGCTGGGCGACTCCGCCCTTTACGAGCAGTATGAGATCACCGATGAAGCGGGGGCGCATAGCGTGGAACAGTTGCCTAGCGATTGGCTGTTCTCGGCGCAGCGCATTGCCGAGTTGATGGAGGCGCCGATGGGCAAGCGGCCCTTGGCGTATCGGATCTCGGAGGCGGCGACGTGCATGCCCTGCGCGGCCAGCGATCGGGCCGCATGCGTGATGTGTTTGCCGATGATGAATTGAAATGCCACGGAGGGCAGGAGGCGTTCGCAGATCGCCTCGCACTGGCGTGGATACCCGCGGGTCGGGAGACCCGCGCTACAGCCGGCTGGGAAGCCGGCGCTACGGTTTCGCAAACAGCGGTGGGGACTAGAGCAACTTCTGCAATGAACTCCCGAAAAGCAGCCGCAAGTCCTTCACTGCGCTGCGCTCCGTTCAGGGTGACAAATCATTGTGTGTTGGCGGCGTGTGGTTATGCGCCGCTTTTCTTTTGCGGAGTGTAGGCTTCGCGTTTGAGGGTCTTGCCGCCCTCCTGGATCACGTAGAGATGATTGGCATCGAGATCTTTGAGGGTGTCGACTGCGCCGGAGGGCCAGCGGATTTCAACCGCATCGGCCTTCTTGGCTTCTCCCAAGCCGAAGTGGATGCGCAGGTCGCTGGCGGAGTAGTAGCCGTTGCAGGAGTGCACCTCTTCGATCTGGCTGAGGGGCGCGTCGGGCTTGGCGTTCAGCAGAGGTGATCCGGTCTGGGCGACGACCTTGATGCGGGCGCCGATGCCGGTGCGATTCGACTTTGTCCCCACCAGGCGGATCTTGATCCAGCTGCGCTTGAGCGTGGAGTCACAGCGCAGCAGCTGCGGCACAGCATTGACGCAGTTCACGATGGCATCGAGATCGCCATCGTTGTCGTAATCGCCCACCGCGAAGCCGCGCGCCTTGGCGGGCGTGGTGATGCCGCCGCCTCCATTGAGGCTCACGTCTTCAAACTGCCCGTTGCGCAGATTGCGATAGAGATACTTGCGCTCGGCGTAGGCGGCATCGACCTGCGTGCCATCGACTTCGGGATAGACGTGGCCGTTGGCAATGAGGATGTCGAGCCAGCCGTCGTTGTCGATGTCGATGAAGCTCACGCCCCAGCCCAATAGCCGCGTATTGATGCCCAGGCCGGCCTGATAGGTACGGTCGTCGAAGGAGCCGTCGCCGAGGTTCATATATAAGGAGTCGGTATCGCCGGCGAAGTTGGTCTTGACGATATCGAAGAGACCGTCGCGATTGTAGTCGCCGATGGAGACGCCCATGCCGGCTTGGGGCTTGCCATCGGGAGAGTAGGCGACGCCGGCTTCGATGGCCTGGTCTTTAAAAGTTCCGTCCTTCTGGTTGATGTAGAGGGTGGCAGAGGTGGAGTCGTTGGCGACGTAGATGTCGGGCCAGCCGTCGTTGTCGAGATCGACCGCGGCGCAGCTTAGAGCATAGGTGCCCAGCGTGCCCCACATGCCTGCCTTTTCACTTACATCGGTGAAGGTACCGTCGCCATTGTTGCGATAGAGGATGTTCTTGCCGCCATCGAGGCCAGGCGGTCCGCAGGCGACCACAATGCCTTTGTAGGTGCAGTTGGCGTCTTCGGGGAGCGGCGTCTTTTTCAAATCGAGGTCGATGTAGTTGCCGACGAAGAGGTCGAGATGACCATCTTTGTCGTAGTCGAGGAAGCTGCAACCGGAGTTCCAGCGCAGGCGATTCTGGAGCAGCCCGGCCTCTTTGGTGACGTCAGTGAACTTGCCATGGCCGTTGTTGCGATAAAGGACGTTTTGGCCGTAGTAGGTGACGAAGAGATCGTTCCAGCCATCGTTGTTGTAATCGCCCACGCAGCAGGCCTGTCCCCAGCCGGTCTTGTGTTCAAGGCCAGAGCCGATGGTGACATCGGTGAAGGTGCCGTCGCGGTTGTTTTTGAAGAGATGGCAGATGGGCTCATGGCCCTTCGAGAAGCCTTCGAGCCGCCAGCCGTTGACGAGGAAGATGTCGAGCCAATCGTCCTGGTCATAGTCGAAGAAGGCAGCGCCGCAGCCGGTGGTTTCAAGCAGGTACTTATTGCGGTGCTCGCCACCGAAGATGGTTTCGACGTTGAGGCCAGCTTGCTTGGCGACGTCGGTGAATTGCACGCCCAAGGGCGTTCCAGTCACCGGAGAGGCTTCGCCCTTAGGGGCAGGGCGGGCCGCGGCTTCATAGGACTGGCGCGCTGAGCCGGCGGGCTTTTGCGGAGTAGCCTGACTCCAGGCGGGCCGAGCCAGCCGGAGAACGTCTTCCAGAGATAAGACAAGAGCGGTCCGCGAAAGCGACTTCAAAAATCCACGACGGGAAAAGGACAAGCGATGACTCCGGGGCGCGTCGCCGGTCATGGCGTGCCGCGACTCCGCCCGGTCAGAGTATACCGGGAAGGGAGTGCGGCTGGACGGCACGGCGGCGGGCCTGAAGCGACGTGTTCGAGGATTTTCGAATCGCAGTGTAATGTGCGGCGAGGTGACGCGTCAGCAGGAGTGAACGCAACCACGCGTTCGAGGAGGAAACACCATGCAATACGAAAAGAAGTTCATCTGCCCCTGCGATCCGGTCTGCGAGTGCGGACCTCTATGCACCTGCTCGCACAAAGGATAACGGCGTGGGATCAGGCACAATCAACGAGAGGAGGGCGAGAGGCGTTGCCTCTTTGCCCTTCGCAACCAGCATGAAAGAACACATTCCGGCATCACTGCTTGAATTGCGCCGCCAGTTCCTGCGCTTTCTGGAGCGGCGCGTGCACGATCCCACGCTTGCAGAGGACATCCTGCAAGGCGCCTACGTGCGGGCGCTCGGAGCCTCAGGCGAGCTGCGCCAGGACGAGTCCGCGGTGGCGTGGTTCTACCGGATTCTGCGCAACGCGATCATCGATCACTATCGGCGGCGAGCAACGGAGAGCGCGGCCCTGGACCGGTGGGCGCAGGAGCTGGAGCGCGAGGCGGTGGAACCTCAGCTACAGGAGACGACCTGCCTGTGTATCCAGAAGGCGTTGGAGACGCTCGCTCCTTCGTATGCAACGCTGCTGCGCGAGGTGGATCTTGCGGAGGGTAGCCTGTCCTCGTTTGCTGCGGCGCACGGAATTCAGCCGGGCAATGCGGCGGTGCGGGCGCATCGAGCGCGGACCGCGCTGCGCAAGGCCCTCTTGCAGTGTTGCGGAGTATGCGCGACCCACGGATGCCTGGAGTGCAGTTGCGGATTCAAACCGCGTTAGGCCATGGCTGCTTGGGTGAGCGATTCATGAGGAAGAGTGAGGGGCCTGAAGTCAACCGCGGGGCCTTCGACTCCCCTTCGCAAAGCTCGGGGCCGCTCAGGATGACACGGTGAGGGAGAGGTGCAGGGCTTACCATGTTCTGCACAGGAGAACCTTCATGTTTTCACGCTCTGAGCAGTTCGCTGTGGGTCTGTGCAGCCTCACATTGCTTTTGGCCGGTGCCTCACTGCGCGCGCAGAACACCAGCGCTACCGTGCCGCCAGTGATCGACGTGCATGTGCATGCGATGGATGAGTCGTGGCCGGGCGGCCCGATGTGTCCCAATGAAGCCAAGTTTCTTGCCTCCGATCCCAAAGAGAAGGAGGCGCCGTTTGGCTGGAGCCAGGAGGAGTGCACGCCCAAGCTTTATCCCGCGGAGAAGGGCCAGTACATCAAGGACGTAGCGGCGGAGATGCAGCGGCTGAACGTGACTGCAGTGGTGTTCGGCGATGCGGCAAGCGTGGAGAAGTGGAAGGCTGCGGCTCCAGGACATGTGATTCCGGGGACAGGCTTCAGCGAGGGGATGCAGCCGGGGAAGCGCGTGCCGGTGGAGGAGCTGCGCAAGGCGTTCACCTCCGGCGGCTTCAAGGTGATGGGCGAGATCGGCCTGCAGTACGAAGGGCTGTCACCCAGCGATCCATCGGTGGATCAATATTTCGCGCTGGCGGAAGAGCTGGACATTCCTGTAGCGATCCACATGGGCACAGGCGGCTCGGGGCGGGCGAATGTGACCACGCCCAAGTATCGCGGATCGATGGGGAATCCGTTGCTGCTGGAAGAGTTGCTGGCACGGCATCCCAAGCTGCGCGTGCAGGTGATGCATGCAGGCTATCCGATGATCGACAACATGCTGACGCTGCTACAGGAGAACTCGCATGTGTACGTCGACGTGGCGGGGTTGATCTGGAGCTATCCACTGAAGGAAGTGAACCGCTATATTCAGCGGCTGGTGGACGCGGGATTCGAGGACCGCGTGATGTTTGGGACGGACCAGATGGAGTGGCCCAAGCTGATGGCCTATTCGATCAGCATCATTCAGAATGCGGACTACTTGTCGCCGGAGCAAAAGCGCGACATCCTGTATAACAACGCAGCGCGGTTCCTGCGGCTGGATACGGCGGCGCAGAGTTCTAAATAGATTGACGCACGGAAAGGCCGGTTCCCAGGTCTCCAAAGCGGGAGACCTGGGGCACCCGTATCTCAAGTGAGCTAGGGATTACTAGTAGAGCAGAAGCGTTAGTCTTCGCGGGTATCGAGGTTGCCGACCTTGGCATCGCCGGTTTCGCGCTCTTCGTCCGTGCCGGTGGAATCCGCGATGTCGATGGTGCCGAATGAATCGTTGATGAGGAGGTCTTCGTCTTCCTCTTCATCGATGACTTGAAAGCCACCGGGCTGGGTATGCGTCGGCTTCAGCCTTTCGAACCTCGGCATGTCCTTCACAATGGGGCTCATCCACTTCCCTCCTTGTTGGGGCATTCGACTCTGGTTCTTGCAGGTTTTCAGGTACGGCTTTTCGTATTGGCAACAGGATAGCCGCAATCGGGGCTAGCGCAACGGATTTTCTTCCACAGGCCGGAGCAGCTCCAGGACGGGGGCGGCGGCGATGTGGCCATAGTCGGGGGAGAGCAGGCCGTAAGTCTCGGGGGTGTCGTACTTGCGGGTTCGGCCGCTGGATTGGCTGCCATTCAGCGCCCACCAGCTCCAGCCCGCCAGTTTCTCTTTTTCCAATACCTGGTGAACGAAGGTTTTGAACCACTCGGAGTTGCCGCCACAGTCGAGGTTTTGGCAGGTGCCGATTTCGCCGAACCAGACGGGCACTCCCGGTTCCATGTGCAGCAGGAATCCGGCGCGCGCTTCGAAGCGTTCGTCATGCTCGCCGTAGCTGTTGTTGTAGGCATGCGGGGAGTAGACCAGGCGGTGAGCCAACGGCAGTTTCACGGGCAGCTTGTCGACGCCGGTGAAGTCGGTGGAGTAGTTGGGCCCTTCGACCATGATGAGGAGGCGGGGGTTGGCACGAAGGACGGCTGCGCCGCCGCGTTCCGCCGCTGCATGCCAGTCGTGCTTGGGGTCGGAGCCGCCCCAGGTTGCGCCATTGCGGAGCTCGTTGCGAAGGTCGGCGCCGACGACCCAAGGATTGTTGCGGTAGCGCGCGGCGATGGTGGTCCAGTCCGCCAGCCATTTGGCTTCAGGGTATTCGGCGTTGTACCAGAGGCCATTGTCGTCAGTTTCGCTACAGCACCAGTCGGCACGGCTCATGTGATTGTCGAGAATCACCATGATGTGCGCTTTGGTGAGGGCCTCGATGACGGCGTCCATCACGTCCATGGCACGCTTGCCTTTGAACTGCGGATTGGCGGCCACGGCGTAGTCGGGGACGGGCGGATTGTGTTCCAGGGTTTCGTTGGCCCAGGGCAGGCGGATGGAGTTGACGCCGGTCTGCTGGATAAGAGCAATGATGCTGGCGAGCGGAGCGTGGTCGAGCCCGCCGGGCACGTACTCCTTCTGGTCAAAGCCGTACCAGTTGACGGAGGTGAGGCGGAGGGGACGGCCCGCGGCGTCGAAGATGCGGTGTCCGACGGTGTGGAGGGGTGGAACGACGGTCGGCTGCTGGGCGGAGAGGATTCCGGCAAAGAGGAGGGAACAGAGGACGGGAAGAAGGGTCTTGCATCGAGCGCGGATCATCGGGGTGAGTATAGCTGTCCCGAGCTGTTGGTGCGGAGGCGATCAGCGCCCCCACCCTAGCGACCGAAAACGTCGCTAGGATGGGGCACCCCAGCGTCAGGATCAGTACTCGACCTTGAGGCCGAACTGGGCGATGCGCGGCTCGAAGGTGCCGGAGATGGCGCCGCCGCTGGTGGGACTGTTGAGCTGGCTGGCGGTGGAGAGAGTGCCGCTCAGCCCGCTCGAGGGCAGGTACAGGTTGGTGTGGTTGAAGATGTTGTAGAGCTCGGCGCGGAACTCGATCTTCATGCGCTCCACCGGGGTGGAGAAGCGCTTGTTGAAGTCCAGGTCGGTCTCGTAGAAGGCGGGGGAGCGGCCAGGGTTGCGCGAGGCGTTGCCGAAGGGACTGAGCAGGTTGTTGCTGCCATCGCGGGTAGCGGGCAGGGTAAAGGCCGCCAGATTGACGTACTGGATGGTGCCGTTCGCCGGATTGCGATCGGCGAGGCAGGAGTGGCCGGAGTTGCAGGTAGTGACCTTTTGCCCGGCGACCACGTTGGGGCGGTACTCGTTCGCGCCGCGATAGGTGGCCGAGATCTGCGGAGAGACGGCGTTGGCGGAGTTCGGGGTATAGGTCAGGTTGAAGGGAGTGCCCGACTGCATGGTGTTGATGGCGCTGATCTGCCAGCCGCCCAGCAGGCCTTCCACGAAACCATTGGCGTTGCTGAGATAGCTGCGGCCGTGTCCGAAGGGCAGATCGTAGACCAGGCTGGTGACGTTGGAGACGGGCTGGTTGTAGTCGGACTGGCTGTAGTCGGCACGGAGGTTGTTGGCGTCCTGGGGCGAAGGAGTGTTGCCTTCGAGAGAGGCTGAGGCGTTGTCCATGGAGTGCTCCCAGGTAAAGGAGTTGAGGAGCGTAAGTCCCGCCAGGAAGCGCTGTTGGTACTTCACCTGCACCGCGTTGAAGTGGGAGAAGAACTCGTTGAGCGCTTCGGTGATGTCGCTGGGCCAGTTGCCGTAGGGGCGGACAAACCCGCGGGAAGGATTGAGCTGGTTTCCGTTGAGGAAACCTTCCAGGCGCAGACCGTGGTTGCCGATATAGGCGACGTCGACCAGCGAGTTCTTGGTGAGCTCCTTCTGCACGTCGAGGAAGTAGCTTTCCACGTAGCTGTCTTTGCGGTCCCTGGGGATGTAGGTGATGTTGTCGGTGGCGGGATTGAAGGTGGTCGCCAGTCCTTGCGGATAGCCTGCGTCGAGGCTGCGGAAGCCGGAGGAGGTGGGCTTCAACGTGCTCTGCGAGACCGAGACGAAGAGCGCGTGGGGAGCATTGATGGCGAGGATATCGCCCGAGCCGGCGCGGGTGTAGTGGACGAAGCTGGTGCCGAAGCCGCCGCGCACCACGATGGAGGGCATGGCCTGGTAGGCGAAGCCGACGCGGGGAGCCCAGTCGCCCAGTGCTGGATTGATGAGGGTTTTGCCGTAGACGCCGCCACTGGTGACGGGCGTGATGGCGCCGGGGACGGTGGGCGCTCCCTTGTCGATGGTGAGCACGGTCTGACTGGCGGGATCGAAGTTGGAGAGGTTGTTGTGCTGCTCGGAGTAGGGGGAACCGTACTCCCAGCGCAGGCCGAGGTTCAGGGTGAGCTTGGAATTCACCTTCCAGTCGTCCTGGGCGTAGAGGTTGTGGATGGTCTGCAGCAGGTGGGCCTTGAAGTAGGTGGCCAGGGCATAGTTGCTGGGGGCGCCGAAGAGAAAGTCGGCCCAGTAGGTGTCGGAGACCGGAGTGGAGTTGGCGCAGGCTGACCCGCCGCCGGCAGGACAGGCACTGTAACCCTTGCTGTAGGTGAAGGAGCCGAAGAGCGGGTTGGAGTCCTGCACCTCCATCCAGATGTGCTCGAACTCGTAGCCGAACTTGAGCGAGTGCTTGCCTTTAACCCAGGAGAAGTTGACCTTGGGATCGAGCAGCGAGGGGTTTTGCCACTGCGGATTGGTGCTCTGCCGTCCGAAGGAGCTGAAGCCGGTGATTCCGGTTGAGGGGATGCCTCCGGCCACGGTGGGATCGGTGGGCAGGCCGGGGATGGTGATGTCGTTTTCGCCGATGGAGAGGGTGTACTTGCCGGCCCGGGTCCCGGAGAGTCCGATGCGTGCGTCGAGGACCTTGTTGGCTCCGATCAGGTGGGTGTAGCCGAGGGCGACCTGCTGGTCAAGGATCTTGGTGCGGCCGTTGGTCTGGCCATCGAGAGCGCCAGGGAGCGTGCGGTAGTTGATGCCGGTCTCTTTGCGGTCGCTGATGCGCAGGAACCAGGAGCTCTTGTCGCTCTGCTGGTAATCGAGGCGGAGGTCGCCTTTGTCGGCGTTGTCGGTAAAGGGTGCGTTGGTGGCGCAGTCGTTGCTATCGAGGCCCGTCGCCGCATTGATGCCGGCGGTGCCCGGAGCGATCTTGCATTGCGCGGGAAGCTGATTGTAGAAGCTCAGGATCTTCTTGGCGATGGGGCTGGCGTCCGGCGAGTTAAGGATGGAGGTGCCCGCCTTGTAGTAGGTACCCGGCTTGAAGGGGTCTTGCACGTCGACGGCGAGAATGCCGTTGATCTCGTTCTGGGTGGGAACGGTCAGAACGACGGTGGGCGTGAGGGTCTGGCGGAAGCCTTCGTAGTCGACAAACCAGAAGAGTTTGTTCTTGAGGATGGGTCCGCCGAAGTCGGCGCCGAACTGGTTGCGATTGAAGCCGGGCTTGGGGAACTGGTGGGTTCCGCTGACCGCCTTGATGTAGCCGAAGGCGTTGAGGTCGGTGTTGCGCAGGAACTCGTAGAGGGTGGCGTGGAAGTCGTTGGAACCGCTGCGCGAAGAGACGTTGATGGTGGCGCCGGAGGAGCGGCCGTATTCAGCGCTCTCGTTGTTGGTCACGACCTGGAAATCCGAGATGGAGTCCGGCGGGGGCTGGATGATTTGGTTGTCGAAGCCCTGATTGCTCTCGCCGTAGGCGTTGTTGTCCAAGCCGTCCAACATGAAGTTGTTGAACATGGAGCGCTGGCCGTTGATGTTGTACGAGCCCTGGCGGACGAGGCTGGTGACCGAGGTAGTGGTCGCCGCGCTGGGCGCTTGGCGGGAGCCGGGAACCAGGGCCAGGAGGTCAGAGTAGTTACGGCTGACCAGCGGCAGCGCCTCGGTCTGGTAATTGGAGAAGTTCTGGCCGTTTTCACTGGTTTCAGTTTCGAGGGCGACATCGACGCCCTGCACTTCAACCGTGGTCTCCGCGCCGCCGACCTTGAGGGTGAGGTCGATGCGCACGCGCGCGTTCACGGCGATGTTGATGTTCTGGGCCTGGGATGAGGTGAAGTCCTTGGCCTCAGCCACCACGGTGTAGACGCCGGCCTTGAGATCGGGGAACTCATAGTCGCCTGCGGCGTTGGTGGTGGTCTTGGCGGCGACGCCGGTGCTGTTCTGGGTGGCGGTGACGGACGCACCGGAGAGTGCGGCACCCGAGGCATCGCGCACCGTGCCTACCAGGCTGCCGTTGTCGTACTGGGCGAACGCTGGAACTCCCAAGGCTGCCAAGACCAGGGCAGCAAGCACAAATACAAGAAAACAAGAGATTTTCTGCTTCATAGCTGAGACGTTACCCGGCGATTGCAAAAGGACCGTGAAGGGACGGTCAACGCGCGTTGAATCGCGGCCAGGTAGCGGCGGATTGTGACCGGCAGTGCCTCAGGAGGCGGACAGGCGATTGAGCAGGGCGGTGGCGACGACGAGGATGTCACGCTCGGCCTGGGTAAGTTGGGCGGTCATGCTCTCTGCCAGCCACTGGGTCTGGCGAAAGGCGTCGCGGGCCAGCAATTCAGTTCCCGCCTCGGTAATGCGGATGAGGATGTTGCGGCGATCGTCGGGGTCAGGGCAGCGTTCAATCAGCTTCTGCTGGTCGAGGTCGGCGATGATGCGGGTCAGAGATTGCGGCTGCAGGCGTTCGCGGCGGGCGAGGTCGGTGGCGGTGAGCGGCACACCCGCACGGTATAGATGGCCGAGGACGCTCAGCTTGGCACCGCTGACGCCGTGGTCGGCCCGGAGCCGCCGGAATTGGCGCATGGTCGAGCTGATGGTGCGGCGGAGCTTGTCGGCGGCTTCCCAGGTTGCTGCAGCAGGCTCGAGGGGCCGAGATGGATCGATTTCAGGTGAACTCACACTTTCATTATAATACGCAATTGCGTATTATTGGTCGGGAAGCCTGTGCGAGATCGCCCAGAAACTCGGCTGCTTGGCGCGCCCGTTGGATCGTTGAGCAAAGCTATACCTTATCGTTTGGAGGGACCATGTCGATCATCTTGCTGGCGGGCCCGGTAGGAGCCGGGAAATCTACGGTTGCGAAGGAACTGATTGCGCTCCTATCGTCTCCGGCGTCGTTGATTGAGGGTGACCGGTTCTGGAATTTCTTCTCCAAGCCGCACGACAGCGATGGCCGGGAGGTGTTCCGAGTCATGATGCGTAGCGTGATGGCGGCGGGAGTTCCCATGGCCAGGACTGGCTATGACGTAGTGCTGGATTTCAGCTTCACGCCGGGATTTCGTCCGGTGGCGCGAAAGATCGCAAAGGACATTCCAGTGGACTACATCGTGCTGCGGCCGCCGCTGGCCGTCTGCGAGCAGCGGGCGGCAGTGCGCACGCCGGGAACCGTGAAGGACTACAGCCGGTTCCGCGAGTTCTACGGGATGTTTGAACAAACGGGTCCACATGAGATCTGCAACGAGGCGCTGACGCCTGCGGAGGCGGCGCTCCAGATTCATGAAGGATTGAAGGCGGGGAGATTCCGGCTGGCCTGACCGGCAGGATCGAGGAGGGGGGGTGGCGCTCCCCTCCCACGCCAGCCTGGCGGAGCGGGAGTGTCCCTCCCTCCGCTCCCACAAACCTTTCGAACCAAACGCCCAAGTCTTCCAGCTTGGCGTACTCGATGATGACCTTGCCGCGACCGTTGTTGTCCTCGATGGTCACTTTGAGTCCCAGGGCGCGCTGCAGGCGGTCCTTCACCTCGCGGACATTGGGATCGACGACCGGCTCCGGCTTGGGTTCCTTTTTCGCCTTGTCCGGATTGAGCAGGCCCTGAACCATGCTTTCGGTCTGCCGGACGGAGAGGGACAGGGAGATGACGCGCTGGGCGGCCTTTTCAATCTGGGCGGGGTCGCTCAGTCCCAGGAGGGCGCGGGCATGGCCGAAGCTGAGCTCATTGGCCTCCACCCGGGTCTGCACGGCGGGGGGAAGCTTGAGCAGGCGCAGGAAGTTGGCCACCGAGACACGGTCTTTGCCGGTGCGCTGCGCCATCTGCTCCTGGGTCATCTTGAACTCGCGGGAGAGGCGCTCGAAGGCGCGGGCCTGTTCCATGGGATTGAGGTCGGCGCGCTGCAGGTTCTCGACGATGGTGATCTCCATCGCCTGCTCATCGGAGACCTGGCGCAGGATGGCCGGAACGGTGGTTTTGCCCGCCAGCTGGGAGGCTCGCCAGCGGCGCTCCCCGGCAATGAGCTGGAAGCGGCCGTTGTTTTGGGGCCGGACCAGGATGGGCTGCACCACCCCGTTGGCGGAGATGGAGGCGGCAAGCTCCTTCAACTGCTCGTCATCGATGTGGGAGCGGGTCTGGAAAGGGTTGCGATCGATCTGGTCGACGGGGATCTCGCGCGGTTTGCCGCCGGCCTGCTCCTGGGCGGGAGCAGGGGTTGCAGGGGTTGAAGCAGGGACGCGGGGCAGCAGCGAATCCAGGCCCTTTCCCAGGGCGCGGCGTTTGTTATCGGCGGCAGCAGTGCTCATGAACGGTTCTTCCTTCAGATAAACAGCGGTGGCTTGGTGGGCCGGTGAATCTCAGCTACGTGTAAGGCGATCTTGGCTAGCCTCAGGAGTATGGCCAGAAGCGCACCGTGGAGGCTTCGGCCGCAGCTTTGGCCGGTGGAGCGCCTTTGCGGCCTTTGCGGCGGGGACTTTCCAGGCCGTTGCGGGAGAGAAACTCTCCGGCCATCTCAAAGTAAGCTTCGGTTCCACGGGAGCGGGAGTCGTAGAGCGCCACGGGCTTGCCATGGCTGGGCGCCTCGGCCAGGCGGACGTTGCGGGGGATCACCGTGTTGTAGAGCCGCTCCTTAAAGTACTCGCGCAGGGTATGGGTTACCTGCTGGGCGAGATTGGTGCGGTCGTCGTACATGGTGAGGAGCACGCCCTCGATGACCACGTCGGGGTTGAAGCCGGCGCGCACGCGTTCCAGGGTGGAGATGAGCTCGGAGATGCCTTCCAGGGCGAAGTACTCGGCCTGCATGGTCACGATGAGGGCGTCGGCTGCGGCCAGGACGTTCAGGGTAAGCAGGTCCAGGGCGGGGGGGCAGTCCAGGACGATGATGTCGTAGCTGGCCCGGACGGTGGCCAGGGCCTTGCGCAGGCGCAGGGCACGGTCTTCGGCGTTGGCCAGCTCGATGTTGGCGCCGGTCAGGTTCTTGGAGCCGGGCAGCACGAAGAGGGTCTCGATGCTGGTGGGCAGGATGATCTGCTCGGCCGGAGCGTGTTCCATCAGGGCGTCGTAGATGGAGTGGCGGTCGTCGTCCCGGGGGATGCCGAGTCCGGAGGTGGCATTGGCCTGGGGATCGCAGTCGACCAGGAGGACGCGCAGGCCCTCGAGGGCCAGGCAAGCTGAGAGGTTAATGGCGGTAGTGGTCTTGCCAACTCCCCCCTTTTGATTGACGATTCCGACGATCTTCCCCATGGCATTTCAGACTAAAGGGCGGAGCGGATTTGGGATAGCGAGGACGGTTGTGGAGAACTTCCGCCAGCTGTGGAAAGCGCACGGATGGGCAGCAGGGCGGGAGGACTAAGTCTACGGGGAAGAGGGGTTTGCAGGTGGGCCACAGAAATAGACCGGGAGGTGGCGGGAAGGGTTCAACGGTGGAAAAGTCCTGGATTTTGGAGGGGCAGAGTTGTTCCACGTGGAACATAGAGAAAGATAAATCGGCAGAATTGTTCCACGTGGAACATGGAAGAGCCTGCCGGCGCGGAATTGATGCTGCGGACGGCTGACAGCGGGCGGTCAATTTTCTACACTGGAACACGATGAGCGTACGCATCGCACTGCCTGAACCCACCAGCCTCGACACCGAGTACAACTCGCGTGCCCTGCCGCCCTATATTCAGTGTCTCCAATCGGCTGGCGCCACGGCCGTGGTGATTCCGCTGCACGAATCTCAACAGCGCGTGGCAAAACTCCTGGCCAGCGTTCAGGGGGTTCTGCTGCCCGGCTGCCGCTACGACATTGAGCCGCAGACGTTTGGGGAGAAACGCATTCCCGAGTGCAATGAAGCGGATAGCGCCCGGGCCGCCGTGGATGAGTTGCTCCTGCAGGACTCGTTCAACCTGCACAAACCGATCCTGGCAATCTGCTACGGGGTGCAGAGCTTGAACGTGTGGCGGGGAGGAAGCCTCCTCCAAGACCTGCCCGCGGCTGGAAAGACGGCAGTGAACCACGCGCCAGGACGCCACATTGCAGAGGCTCATCCTGTCAGGCTCGCTGCCGGGTCGAGACTCGATCTGCTGCCGGGAGCTGAACAGCGCCTGGCGCAGGTGAATTCCAGCCACCACCAGGCTCTTTCCCGCGTAGGCGACAACCTGCGGGTCACGGCGGTTTCTCCGCAAGACGAAGTAATTGAGGCGGTGGAGCTGGAGTCGCCGGAGCATTTCGTCGTAGGCGTGCAGTGGCATCCGGAGCGGACCTATACGACCAGCGAATTTTCGCGGGCTCTCTTCGGCGCCTTCGTCCATGCCGCCCAGGAATGGCACCCCCGGCCCATTCAGGAATCGGTCGTCGGGGCGTGAGCGAACGGGTGGAGACATCCCCGAGTATTGCCGGCCGGCTAGTAGAACTCCTGGCCCAGGCGGGCCAAACGGCCTTGGACCCAGCGATGCTGGCTCAGCTCGAGACCTTCTATCAGCTACTGGTCCGGTGGAATGCGCGGACCAACCTGACCGCGATTCGAGATCAGGAGGGAATCCTGCGGCGCCACTTCCTCGAGTCCATCATCTGTGCACGGGCTCTTCCCCCAGCCAGTACGCTGCTGGATTTCGGCTCGGGAGCTGGGTTCCCAGGTATTCCAGCAGCAATATGCCGGCCGGAAGTGGCTGTAACGCTGGCGGAGTCGCAAGGGAAGAAAGCGGCGTTCCTGCGCGAAGCGGTTCGAACCCTGGGCCTCGCCGCCCAGGTACACAGCGGCAGAGCGGAGACCTTGGGAACCAGCTTTGACTGCGTGACATTGCGGGCCGTGGACAAGATGGAGCTTGCAGTTCGCACCGCAGCCTCCCTGGTGAAGGAAGGCGGCTGGCTGGCGGTGCTGACCACCGACGGTTCTCTCTCAGCTGTCGTGAGTTCCGCAGGTGAAGAGTTCAGCTGGGCAGACCCGGTCTCCATTGCAAGCGGGACAGACAGGATCCTGGCGCTGGGAAGAAGACGAGCTTAGCTACCAAGCTCGATGTCCACAACTATTCGGACAGGATGGGAGCGGGGACTTCGGTTCCCAGCATCTCGGCGATGGCAGTACGAGCGCGGGCGGTGAGCGCGTCTGCCTGGCGGATGGTCATTCCCGTGGTATCGATGGGTTCGCCCACGGTCAGCGTCAGCTCGCCAGGATAGAAGTGGTGGGTGTGAATGGGCAGCAGGTCGTAAACCCCACTGAGCGCGATGGGAACCAAGGGAACTTGAGCGCGAATGGCCAGAAAGGCTGCTCCCGAGAGGAACTCCTTCAACTCACCGTCGGGGGTGCGGGACCCCTCTGGAAAGACGAACAGCGGCATACCGGAACGGAGAGCCTTCACACCGGCTCCCAGGCTGGAGAGGGCCGCGCCGGGGGTCTCCGTGTCGATGGAGATCTGACCGGAGCGGGCCAGATACCAGCCGATGAAGGGAAGCGACCACAGCTCCTTCTTCGCCAGGATCCGGAACTGGAAGGGAAGAGAGGCGAACACGACCGGCGTGTCCATATACGAGGTGTGGTTGGCCGCGTAAACCGCGACAGGATGCCGGCGCAGGTTCTCCGCACCGCGAATGGTCAGGCGAGAGCCGGAGGCCCAGAGGCAGGCGCGGGCCCAGACGCGCGCGATGCGATGCTGCGTCCGTCCGGTTCTGGCGAACAAAGACGCGATGAGGGCCAGGGTCCCAAAAAAGCCGGTCGCCAGAAAAAAGGGCGGGGCCTGGATGACATTGCTACGGAAGCGGACGAACCACGGCAAAGGATCGGGACGACGCTTCATGCCTGGTGGCCTGCCGAAGAAGAGTGATGAAGCAGCAGCGCGCGAGCTTCGCCGACCAGGTATACGGAGCCGGAGACGACGACGAGGCCGCCATTCGCCTTCTCCCGGGCGGCTTGGAGCGCCGAGGTCACTGAGTCGCAGGCGAGAGCGGCTGTTCCGGTTTCCTCCGCGGCTTCGAGAAGTTCCTCCATCGGAGTAGCCCGCGGGCTGTGGATGGGGGCGAAGACCACCTCGTCGAAGAGCGGAAACAGGATCTGGGCCAGCTCTTTCAGGGGCTTATCGTGTAAGCAGCTGAAAACAAGGATGTTGCGGGAAGAATCAGCAAGCAGGTCGCGGAGACCGGCACGCAGAGCCCAGGCTCCAGCAGGATTATGGGCGACGTCGAGAAGCCAATCCTGATCTTCGCTTTTTATTCTCTCCAAGCGGCCGGGCCAGCGGGTCTTGCGGATTCCCTCCGCGACGCTGGCGGCGGTGATGGGAAGAGCCTGGTGGCTGGCGAGCTCGACGGCTGCCGCCACGGCCAAGGCCATGTTGCGCTGCTGGTGTTCGCCGGTCAGGGGCGCGCTCACGCTGATCGTCGTGCCCAGGACGTCGGCCTCGTAGGTTCCGTGATGAGGCACGCGGGTGTTGGGCAGATACGGAACTGCGCTGACGCCGCGTACGCCCAGCTCCATAGCGACTTCGCCCAGGACCTGGTTGGCCTCGGGGTGCTGCGGCAGGGTCACGAGCACGCCGTTGGGGCGAAGAATGCCGGCTTTTTCGCGGGCGATGGCGGAGACGGTGGGGCCGAGCCACTCGGTGTGATCGAGGGAGATGTCCGTGATGATGGAGAGCAGGGGATCGACGATGTTGGTGGCATCGAGGCGCCCACCCATACCGACTTCAAGAACAGCGATCTCCACGCCAGCGGTGGCGAAGTGGAGGAAGGCCATGGCGGTGAGGGTCTCGAAGAAGCTGGGCATCTGGGCCAGCTTGCCAGAGGTGACCAGGGTCTGAGCGATGTCGTGGACGGCGAAGTACTGGCGGGCAAAGTCCTGGTCGTCGATCTCCGCGCCGTTGATGCGGATACGCTCGTTGACGCGCTCGAGGTGGGGGGAGGTGTAGAGGCCGGTGCGCAGGCCGGATTCCCCCAGGATCGAGGCCAGCGTGGCAGCAGTGGAGCCCTTGCCGTTGGTGCCGGCGATCAGCACGGAGCGGAACGTGCGATGAGGATTGCCGAGGGCGTGGAGCAGGGTGCCGATCTCGTCGAGGGAGAACTTGCGCCGCGGCCGTCCGGGCTGGCTGAGGAGCTCCGGCGCCATAGCGTTCAGTTGGTCAATGGCCGCCGCGTAGGACATGGAAATTTCAGTATAGAAGGAGAGAACAGAGAGGAGCGATTCGGCTCAGCGTTCAGGATTATTGCGCCCGCTTCTGTGCTTCCACGTAGGACCGCAGAACGGCGTTCATGCGGCTGAGATGGCCCTTGCCGCCAGCTTTAAACCAGTCAAGGACATCGCGATCGAGACGGAGATGGATGGAGGTCTTTCCCGGCGGAAGAGCCACACGTGCCGTTTCCCAGAAATCAGGGCCTAAGGCCTCGGCGGGAGGAGCGTCGGGTCTAGTCTTATCCCGGCCCCCCGGCGGAGAGACTCGACGTCAGCCAGAGTGTGTCGAACGATAGTAGATTTCTTCTTCATCGATATCTACTTTTGTGTACACATGAAAGCGGCCTACTTCAAGAGCAACTGCAGGGCGCGGCGGGCGCTTTGCAGGCAGTCGCGCGCTTCCTCCTCGGAGAGCAGGCCCTGGTGGACGGCTTTCTTGCCGGTGTCGTTGACTTGATTGGCCACGCGGGGAAAGCCAGGGTCGATGCCGGTCATCTGCAGGTTGTTGTTGACCTCGTGGAGCAGATTGCCGAGGGTGGCGGCGTTGCGATAACGGGTACGCACCAGCTTGCTGAGCGCGGGAGGCAGCTTCTGCTTGATCGCTTCTTCGAGGACCGAGCGGCACATGACGGCGCAGGCAGTGTAGAGGCCGAAGAAGTAGCAGCGGGTGGCTTCGTCGAGGTAGCGATCGGCGTCTTCCGACGTAGGGGCCGCGACCACTAACTCGCGCAGGTGGGTGGCGCGTTTGACGGCAGGCTCGACCAGTTCCAGCATCTCGATGGCGAAGGCGGTGCGAAGCAGGTCGTTTTCCTGGGTGTCGAGGGCGCGCTGGATCTCCTGCCAGGCGGGGGTGGGGGCAGCTTCCGCCTCGGGCTGAATCCGGATCAGGGAGGTCAGGCGCTGACGGGCATGGTCGATGAAACCCTGACGCATCTCCTGAGCCAGGTTCTGCCAGCCTTCGACAAAGGCGACGGGATTTTCCTTGTAGCGGGTGCCCATCTCAGTGAAGACGACGGCAGGCAGTACATTGCGGAGTTCTTCAAAGCGTCCGGTGCGTGCCAGCTCGGCGATGGCCAGACAGAACTCGCGGCCGGGCGCGTCGACGGAGGACATCTCGAGTAAGTAGTCTTCCAGCCGCCGAATATCGATCGCCATGGCTTCAGTGTAGAGCAGGAGGAAGTGGGCGTTGCTCCAGGGCGGGACAGGGAAGGTCTGAAGAACGGGTTGCGGAGGACTCTTTCCTAAAACTTCCTAATACTAGCGGGTCCATAGAGGACTGTTCCTTGCAGGAAATTCTTGGGAGCGAGTGTATGGCGACGGTCGGTCTTTCCATGATCGTAAAGAATGGCGGCGCAGATCTACGCGCGTGCTTGCAGAGTACGCGGAGTCTGGTGAGCCAGATTGTGATCGCGGATACCGGGTCGACCGACGACAGCAAGGCGATTGCGCTGGAGTTTGGGGCGACGGTGCTGGAGATCCCCTGGCGCAATGATTTCGCCTATGCCCGCAACGCGGCGCTGGAACCGATCCATACCGATTGGGTGCTGGTGCTGGATGCGGACGAGGAGCTGTCAGCCGAGGCGGCGTGGCAGATTCCGGCGTTGTTGGAAGCCAGCGAAGGAGTAGGCGGGTACCTGCTGCCGATCCGGAATTATCTGAGTGGTTTGAACGTCTTCTTCCGCGACCGGCTCTCGACGCCCAATCACGATGATCATCCACGCGCACGGAACGCGGCGTCCTGGGCGGAACACGAACTGTGCCGGCTGTTCCGGCGCGATCCTGCAATCGGCTACCAGGGACGCGTACACGAGGTAGTGGAGTTCAGTATTCGCGAAGCGGGGCTGCGCCTGGAGCGGGCGGACACCCGCATCTTGCACTTCGGCCAGCTGGCCGACGCGGAGACGCACCGGCGCAAAAGCCAGTTCTACCGCGAGCTGGGCTGGGCCAAGGTGAAGGAAGAGCCGGAGAGCGCCAACGGCTGGTTCGAAGTGGGCGCCATCGAGCTCTCCGCATTCAACAATCAGCCGGTAGCTTTGCAATGCCTGCAGCGGGCGATTGCGCTGGAGCCGCGGTTTGCGGATGCCTGGTTTTTGCTGTTTCATCTGCACGATCAACGGGGCGAGTTTGAGCAGGCGGATCTGGCTTACCGGCAGATCGAGCATCTGGGCGTGGCCATTCCCCTGGAGATGCAGCAGTGGCACGGCGATTATCTCTTCGACCGGGGACGCATGGAGGAGGCTCGGGCTTGCTATGCTCGCGCCCTGATGCAGGCCAACCAAGCGGAACCAAGCGCCACGGAGGGGTTCCGCGCCGCGGTGGAGAGCAAGCTGGGTTACGTGGAGTTCGCGATGGGGCACACCCAGGAGGGCCTAACCAAGCTACGCGAAGCTGCGGTCCGGGTGCCGCGGATTGTGGACAATCATCAGCGGCTGCTGCGGGCCCTGGTGAAGATGGGCGACGTTGCAGGAGCAGCCGAGGCCGCGGAACGGGCGCTGGAGTTCGCACAGGATCCGCAGCCGTATCTGCGCGCCGCAACGTTGTATCTCAAGGCCGGCAAAAACGGGCAGGCTCGGCGGATCCTGGAACGCGGACACAGCCTGTTTCCGGCGTCGGTCGAGTATCAGGCGGCGTCGGAACGGTTGCTGGCCTAAGGACCAGGGCAGGCCGCCTCTTAGCAGACCGAGCCGAGTGCCGCACCAGGGATTTGGCTCTAGTCAGCCAAGTAGAAGAAGACTTTGGAAAGATCCTCAATGCGCGGGTCCGGAGACCCGCGCTACAGCCGGCCAGGAAGCCGGCGCTACGGTTTTGTCCGCGGCGGGTCGAAAACAGCGGTAGGAGACCGGTGCCGGTCAAGCCCGCCAGCCAGCACGGCAAGGCGTGGGCAACTAACTCAGAACAAATTCCAGTTGATGGGGCGTCTGTAGCTCGCGAAGGGGCTGGCGGATGGGCTTGACGGCGCGCATGTCGGCGACCATCTCCAGGACCATGTTGCGGCCGTGGTGGACCTCGTCGTAGATGGCCTGCGGCGTCTTGCCTTCGAATCTCTGCTTGGACACCATCAGGTAGAGCTTCTCAAGCCGCCAGTCACCGCGGTAGCCGTAGTCGGCACGCCAGTAGAAGGGCTGGGAGAAGTAACCGAAGCTTCCGGGGAAGTAGGGGCGAACGTGCGTGGGGTCCTCCCAGGCGTCATCGTGGCTACCGTGGGGAACCCGGATTTTGGCCAAGGCGTTGGGCTGCGCGATTCGGTAGAGCTCTTCCATCAGAGGCAGGGCATTGTTGACATGCTCCAGCAGGTGGGAGAGAAGGAACTCCTCTACGCTGTCGTTCTCCAGGGGGATCTTCTCGTCTTTGCAGCGCTCCAGGTTGAAGGCGATGTCGACGCCCGGGAGCTGAGCTACATCGAGGTTGAGCCAGCCGGGAAGGATATTTCTGCCGCATCCGACGTTGAGTTTGTGCGCCACGTTGGTTCCTGCTTTCCACGCTTGGTTACGGCTTGTCCACAGCCGCGAAATATTTCTGTTTACCGCCACTCAGCTGCGAAAGGCCAGGAGGGGGTTGGATTCCGTCCTCCGCCGCCCGAGGACGGAGAGTGCCGGCAAAACCCCAGATGTGCAATTCACCGCATTCTCAAGTAGCTGATCTGGTTGAATCTCGACCTACCTCCCACAATTTACCCGGAGTTTTCACAGGGGTACATCGGCTGCCTGTGAGAACTGTGGGAGACCGGGGACATCCCGGAGGTATTTGCAACTGATTTTCCAATTGTCCTGAATTACACAGGCGAGATTTAGAAAATTGGGCACAGAGGTAAGTTGATGGATTGAGATCAGTTAAGCTGAATTTCCACTTTTCCGGCCTGAACTACGGGTGTTTCTAGCTTTGAATCTTCTTAAACACACTTTTCCCCACCCCCGTCACGCGCAGCGCGTGCCGAGCGCAGATCCAGCACCGTGCCTGGGCTGGCGTTCGCGAAGCAAGCGGAGATGCGAGGGAGAACCTGGAATTCAGATAAGCGGCTGATTTTCCACGAACGGGAGGGGGTGAAAGATGAATACAATCAAAAACAAGCAACAAACCACCGTATGCGCCGAACGGCAAGGTGTTGTAGAGTGTGGCCAGACTCGGGGCAGATTTCCGGCCAGCAAAGCGAGGGTGGGATATGTCGATGGTGGAAGCAGAAGTGGAGCAGTCGACCGCGCAGGGGGCAGCGATGGAGATAGTCGTAAGCCGTCAGGATCTGCTGAAGGAACTCACGGCCACGCAGAGCGTGGTGGAACGCAAGACGACCATCCCCATCCTGTCGAACTTTCTGGTGGAAGCGGACGGCGAGAGGCTGACGATCACAGCGACGGACCTGGACCAGGCGATCCGCACCAGCGCCGCGGTGAAGGTGAAGAAGCCAGGAGCCTGCACGATTCCTGCCCGCAAGCTGTACGACTACATCAAGCTGCTGCCGGAAGGCGAGATCTCGATCAAGCTGCTGGAGAACCACTGGGTACAGATTCGCAGCGGCCGCTCCAATACCAAGATGGTGGGCATGGCGCGGGCGAACTATCCCCAGGTGCCGGAGTTCCCCACGATGGCGGTGACCAGCATTCCGGCCCTGGCTTTGAAGACATTGATCGCGCGCACCATCTTCGCCATCTCCAACGAAGAGTCCCGGTACACGCTGAACGGCGCCTTGCTGGTGCTGAAGGCGGAGTCGCTGGCCATGGTGGCCACCGATGGACACCGGCTCTCGTACGTGGAGAAGCCGGGTGAGAACCTGGAGGGCATCAGCGGCGAAAAGCGGGTGCTGATTCCGCGCAAGGCGCTGCAGGAGTTGCAGACCCTGCTGTCGTCGTCTGATGCCGAGGCTGTGGAGTTTGCCGATGACGAGCACACGCTGTTCTTCCGCGTAGGTCATCGCACGCTGAGCTCGCGCAAGCTGTCGGGCCAGTTCCCCAACTACGAAGCGGTGATGCCGCGCGACAATTCGAAGTTCGTGGTGGTGCGGTCGAGCGAGCTGTCGGCGGCCATTCAGCGCGTGGCGCAGTTCGCGGACGAGCGCTCGGGAGCGATCCGGATGCGGCTGGAGGGCAATGAGTTGAAGATCAGCTCCAGCTCGACCGAGTCGGGCGAGTCAGAGGACACGATCGATACCCCCTACTCGAGCGACCCCATTACGGTGGGCTTCAACTCCGGCTACATTCTGGACTTCTTGAAGGCGCTGGGGAACGAGGGCGAGGTGCGGCTGGAGTTCAAGGACTCGCAGTCGGCCGGCCAGATGCGCCCGGAGGATCCGGATGCGGAGTACCGGTCGCGCTATGTATTGATGCCGATGCGGATCTGAATCTTTCCGGGATCTGTTGCTAACTGCACAAAGGCCCTCCTCACGGAGGGCTTTTGGCGCTATTGGGCTGGGTATGGGAACGCGAAGGCGGTGACTCTGATTCGCCGGCCTTTGAGCAAGGCCGCTCAAGATTTCTTGTAACCAGACCGACTAGTTGGTAGTCTACACAGCATGCACGGAGAAACAGCAGAGCGCATCCTGCAAGCAGCAGAAGCCCTGATGATCGAAAGAGGATATTCGGCCTTTAGCTACGCCGACATCTCCGAAGCGGTCGGAATCAAGAAGCCAAGTATCCATCATCATTTTCCGACTAAGGCAGGGTTGGCTGCGGCCGTGCTCAAGGCGCACCGCGAGAAGACGATGGAGGGCATCGAGCATCTCGACAGTCAAATCGAAGATCCCCGCAAGCGCCTCAAAGCCTACATCCAGCACTGGGAGGGCTGCATCCGGGAGCGTACAGTCTCGTTCTGCGTTGCCGCGCTCATGGGCGCGGAGCTGCCCTCGCTGCCAGAAGAAGTGCAAGTGGAGGTGCGCTTGCACTTCCAGGCATTGGGAGAATGGCTGGAACGGACCTTGAAGGCCGGTGCGAAGGCTGGAGTGATCAAGCTGCAGGACTCGGCCGCGACGGAGGCTCAGACGCTGATGGCCGTGGTGCACGGGGCCATGCTCTCTTCCCGCGCTACCGGCGATTGCGATGTCTTCAGAGTTGTGACCGCAGCCGCACTGAAGCGATTCGCCACGACAAAGAACTGAAATGCAAAAGGCCATGCATGGCCTTTTGCGTCCGATCAACCTACCAACTAGTAGATAGCTTGCAGAACTATGCCAACTCACACCGTTGAATCAGCCCGCGCCCTGCGGAATCTCTACTTCGTACGGACCGCATTCCAAGCGATATGGGCTGCCGCCGTTCTTTCGACCGCAACTTCGCAGCCGCATATCGCTTCGATCCTGCTGATCGCGTATCCCCTCTGGGACGTCGCTTGCACGCTGTACGATCTCACGGCCTCAGGCGCGACAGGTAGCGCACGGACTTCGCAACTCCTCAACGCACTACTCGGATCCGCGACTGCGCTTGGCATCGCCTTCACGGTCTTTAGCAATCCGGGAGATTCGATCGCCATCTTCGGCGCCTGGGCTCTGGGAGCCGGTGTCCTTCAACTTGTCGCGGGGCTTGATCGCCGTAAACAGTTCGGCGGGCAGTGGGCGATGATTCTGAGCGGCGCACAGTCCACAGCAGCAGGGATCGCGTTTGTACTCGGTGGACTTGGCGGCAAGTTCCACACGAAGGACATGGGAGGATACGCCCTCTTCGGTGCGCTCTATTTCCTGATCGGCGGGATTCTGCTGAGCCGGAAGATATCAATTTCCGGGACTGCCATCGAACCAATCCAAGGCTAAGCTCGTATCAACTCCAAGAAACGTGCCTCCATTCGCCCACCGGATTTAGAGCGTGAAGGGAGGCACGCCTTCTCCCTTGGCGAGGAACAACTCCGGGTGTTTCGCCTTTGAGCAAGTTAAGTTCGTGGCTACCCTCTCACTTGTTTGAGGATGCCCCAAGCCAATCCAGCCACGGCCACGCCGGCGAGGGCGAAGCCCAGGACAGGTGCATTCTCCTCCGCCCACGCTTCCGCACTCCATGTATGTGCTCTCTGATCGAAGTCACCGTGCGCACCGCGATCTTCAGGGATCGGGGCGTACAAGTTGTTGGGACGATTCGGATCTGCGAAGCCGCCGTACTGCTGTGAGTCATATCCATTCTTTGCCAAATAACGATCGGCAAAGGAAGGCGCTATCTTGTTGCCGAAGATCGCCTTCACCACGGACCACGATGCATACCACTCGCGCCGCTGTGGCCTGTGTGCTGCGCGAAAAACCAGGTGTGCCCCGACCTCGGGCTGATAGATAGGGGGAACCGGTTGCGCCTTGTGCGCAAGGCGACTCTTCACCCATCCGAACTGAGGGGTGTTGAGAGCGGGCATCTGCACCATGGTGGTCTGAACGTTGCTTTTGTCGTGCAGCAGCTCCGTTCTGAGGGATGAGAAGAAGCCGAGGATCGCGTGCTTCGAGGCACAATAGGCGGACTGCAACGGAATACTCCGGTAGGCGAGCGCCGAGCCGACGTGGACGATGGTTCCTCGATCCCGCGGCAACATATATTTGAGCGCAGCGAGAGTTCCATACACATAGCCCAGGTAGGTCACCTCCGTGACCCGCTTGTACTCATCCGGCTGCATCTCCTTGATGGGCGAGAAGACAGAGCTCATCGCGTTGTTCACCCAAATGTCGATGGGGCCCAGCTTGGCCTCGACCTCGTCGGCTGCGCGCTGAACCGCGTCCGCATCAGCGACGTCGGTGGGCAAGACCAGCGCCCTTCCGCCGCACTCCTCTACTTCGCGAGCTGCAGCTTCCAATCCTTCGCTTCCGCGGGCTATGAGTCCGATGTGGGCGCCATGTCTAGCAAACTCCCGCACGATGGCCCTTCCTAGACCCGCTGAAGCTCCTGTAACGACCACGACCTCTGGTTGGTTCACGCGACCTCCTCGCATCTCTATCGACCTGATGACAAGAACGAGCCACGCGTATAGCAGCCGGTCAAGTTAGAAATTCCAGAACCAAGGGACTCGTGCTGTTTCTGGGTCGCACCCACCAGGAACGTCCGGCAGGTCCCAGAATCCGACGCGGGGGCAACCTGAATTCGGGTTCCGGCTTCTACACTGCTGCACGCGCACGTCGTCGCCCACTCCCTAAACCAGATAACTCAGGAGTGCCGTATGTCCTCGAGGATGAATTTGCTTTCCGTCGTGCTGTGCACGGCGGTGTGCGGAGGCCTGTGTGTGGCCCAGAGCTACCCTAACTTCTCCGTTGTCAATTCGCCTGCTGCGGCTGGATCGTTCACAGGCGATCTCTATACAGCCGACCTGAACAACGATGGAGTTCCCGACCTGATTACCAACGAATATTCAACGGGCAATCTGCAGCCGTACTTTGCGGTATTTATTGCGAACGGCGATGGGACATTCAAGAGTCCCGCGCTGTACGCGTATTCACCAAGCTCCATCCCTCCGGGCAATACGGGCCCGGGCGCGGTGCCGATGGCCTTCGGAGATTTCAATGGCGACGGGATCGTGGATGTGGCCATGCCGGTGGGTAACCACACGATGGCGGTTTACATCGGCAAGGGCGACGGCACGCTCACCAATCCCTGGTACTCGGTGTTGAATCTGCCCTCTGATGAATATGTGTCGTTTCGTCCAACGATGACCGCGGCGGACTTCAACCATGATCGCAAGGTTGACCTCACGGTGGCTGCCTACAAGACGGACGGGTCCGGCGAGACCGTGTATGTCCTGCCTGGGGAGGGCAATGGGCTGTTTTCGCAGGCTACGCCGGTGTTGAACTTCAGCAACCCAGGCTATGGTGGCAACTGGGGCGTGCAGCAAGTGCTGAAAGGTGACTTCGATGGCGACACGAATGCTGATCTGGCGATCGTGACAGCGACGGGTGACAGCAGTGGCGGCTCGGGCACGATGGCCGTGAATGTGCTCTATGGGAACGGAGCACTTGGATTTGAGAACACCGTCGCGACATCTGGACAAGGACTTCCGATCCTCAATGAAGGAGATCTGAACAGCGATGGCAGGTCTGACTTGTTCGCGGTGGGGATGACGTACTACGGCCAGTGGAATCGCACCTTTGCCAAGTACGCCCAGCAGGTTCCGACCGCTGAGTACAGCATGACGCGAATGGCGATGGGGGACTTCAACGGCGATGGTCGAAACGATTACGTCACCATGGCGAGGACTTATACCAGCACATTTGTGGTGCTGTTCCTGGGCACTGGATCTCCGGGGCAATTCACGGTGCAGACCTGGAACGTGCCGGGTGCCGATTACTACTCGGTGCCAGTGGCAGGAGATTTCAATCGCGATGGAAGGCCCGACTGGGCGTACATCGGCACGAACGACACAACGGTCTACACGGGCCTGAACACGACGGTGGGTCCGCTGTGGAGTAATTGCGATTATCCAAGCACCGGGCGTGGGCTCAACCTCTGTTCACCGGCTGTGGTATCGGGTTCGACAGTAAACTTCAATGCTACGGCCCACTCGTTTGGCGACGTGCGCAAGATGGAGTTGTGGGTAGACGGCAGCAAGGTTAGCGAGCAATACCACACCTGGGAAGGCAATGCCTTTTTCGGTCTGAGCAAGACGTTCAACGCGGGAACGCATGCCGCTACCTACTATGCCGCCGACACCGACAATTCGCTGCTGCGGTATGACTTCCAATTTACTGTTCCCTCGGACTGCAGTGCGCCGTCGACCCCAGGTGTGCACATTTGCTGGCCCACCAACGGATCGAGCATCTACTCGAAGAACGTGGTTGTAGACGCAAGCTCAACCATCACGGGCACGCTGGCGCGTATGGAGATCTGGGTGGATGGGGTGAAGAAGTATACGGAGACCACATCGACCTCGCTGTCCGCAGCGGTAACCGTCACGCCGGGGACGCATCAGTTCAAGGTGTACGCAGTCAATACCAGCGGCACGGTATGGGGTCAGGCCACAACGGCGACGATCCGTTAGCTGGCCGATCCTAGAAGAACCAGTGAGAGGAGAAAGACGGACGTTAGCCAGGTAACATTCCGTCTTTCTTTCATCTCTCGTAGGACTATCGTCTGGCAGTAGCCGGCTTGCCGTCCGCCAGAGCCGGAGAGGTCAACGCGCGCATCAGGTCAATTTCGCTCTTCCGGTAAGGAGTGCCATTGTGTCGAAAGACGTCGTGGAACCACACCGTGGGCTCGATGCCGACGTAGGGGCGTTGCCAGGAATCCCAGGGGAGATAGGTTTGCGACTTACCCTGAACCAAACCCCAGTTGATTACCCCAATGTGGTACTGCTTGGCGATGGGCAAGATGGTGTCGAATAGGCTTCCCGCACCGCGAGCCATGAATTCGGTGCAGATGATGGGGCGATGATAGGCACTCAACTGCTTGATGCGGCTGGTGAACTCCTCAGGCCAGCTGTAGTTGTGGAACGTGATGACGTCTGACTGCTCAATCTGCACGCGCTCAATGGGCGAGAGCGTCTCGGGAGATGTCCAATCGCCGTGCCACACGCCACTTGTAAGCGGCTGAGTGGGATGTGCGTTGCGAGCCCATGCAAATACCTGGGGAAGCAGATCAAGCACCAGTGCTTTCTTGTTGGCCAACTCGACCTTGCCGTAGGCGGCATCGTTGGTGTTGTCAGGCTCGTTCCATAGATCCCAAGCCAGAATGCGCGGATCCTGCGCGAACGCGGAGATCAAGCCCTCAACATAGGCCTGCAAGCGCTGGTGTTGAGCCGGATCAGAAAGCGCGTCAGCACCTGGGCTCTGCACCCATCCGGAGTTGTGCACGCCGGGTATGGGCCGATGCTGAGCACCAAGCTGAGGGTGAGGATCCCAGCAAGAGTCGAATAGGACAAAGACAGGACGGATGCGATGGCGAGCAGCGATGCTGAGGAACTGGTCAATACGCTGCGTGAAGCCAGCGCGGTCCTGCTGCCATAGCAGGTCGTGCAAGAAGACGCGCATGGTGTTCATGCCCGCAGACTCGGCCAGACCAAGTTCCCAATCAATTTCTTTGGGATTGAAGGTATCGGACTGCCACATCTCCAGCTGGTTCACGGCATCCGCCGGGACGTAGTTACTGCCAACGAGCCAAGGCTGGCGAGCGTACCAGTCCTGAGCCTTCTGCTGTGACCAGGGCGCACTCGGCGCGGGTGCTTGCGCGGAGGCAGCCGGACCGTAGATGGCAACCAAGAGCAGCGACAGAGCGCAGTGTATGCAGATTGCGCGCAGGAGCGATCGACGAGAAGAGCGGAATGGAAGCGTGGTGCAGGTCTTGGACGCCGGTGCAGAGTCCAGGGCAGAAAAAGACAGAAACATCCGTGCGTACTCAACCTTCTTGGGAGATTTGGTCCGCGTCTCTCCGAAGGAGCGACGCAAGCCAGAAAAGAAAATGCATTTACCCACTCAAGAGCAATAAAGGATGCGCCGCTGCGATTCAATAGTGCAGATGGATTGAAAAATGATGGTGCAAATGACCTATCGCGAAGAGTGGAGCGAGGCAAGGTGAACAAAGCACAGAAGGGCCATGCAATAATGATGAGCGCCAAAACAGTATGAGAATGCGATTATTTCGAGAATGGCCCGTCGTTGCGCTGGAGCTGGTTGCGCTTGTGGCTCTCGATCCGTCTTGCCGCATGAACCGCCGGCAGGTGATCGCAGTGATTCCGGAGACCACGGCCCAGGAGCTGTGGGAGTCAGAGCATGCCGGTGCGGCGCGAGCGGCGCGCAGCTATGGGTGGGACGTGTACTGGAACGGACCCAGCCGGGAAGATGATTATCCGCGCCAGGCGCAGATCGTAAAACAAGAGATTGCGCGCAAGGTCACGGGACTGATTCTGTCGCCCGATCACGATGTAGTGCTGATCAGCGCAGTGCGTGCAGCCTTGGCGCGAAAGATACCAACCGTCATTGTGGGCTCACCGCTGGGGATCTCTCCGGGCATGGGACTAACCTTCATTCTGAACGACGATGCTGCCGCGGGCCGGCTGGCGGCGGAGCGCGCCGCACGCTGGGTGAAGCCGGGAGATAGCGTGGCCGTGCTAGGCGTGAATCCGAATATCACCGGAACCCTGGAACGCGCTGAGGCTTTTCGGCAATCGTTGAACAGGACTAGCGCAGGGATTCGCTTTCAGGAGAGGCGGACTACATCGTTCAGCTTTGCTGAAGCGGAACAGACCGCCGAAGATCTTATCCGAGGCGATGGGCAACTGCGAGCGATCTTCAGCTTGAACATCGATGAAACGCGCGCAGTGTATGGAGCGCTGGTGAACACAGGTGCGCTGGGCAGGATTCGCTTGATCGCGTGCGACCAGGATCTTGATCTGCTGCACCACCTGCGTTCAGGCGGAATCGACTCGGTGATCGCCGAAGACACGAACGCAATGGGATACCAGGCGATCCAAACGATTCACAAGCAGCTACAAGGGGAAGAGCCGAACCGGCGCTTGGTGGTGCAACCTGTCCTGGTGACGCAAGAGAATGTCGATTCACCTGCGGTGCAGCAGGTTCTGGACATGGACTGGCGGGGCGCGCGGTGAAGTCAAAGACACGCTTTGTCGCATTGCTAGCGCTGGCAGGCGCGATTGTCGCGATGTTGTGCACCGTATGGTTTTCAGCGCGATGGCACAATGATCGACCGCCCACGCGTATCTATCCTTTGCGCACAGGCAAGATGGACGAGTGGAAGGCCTGGGGAGGCGCCTGGACCATGGCTGAAGGGATGGTCCGCAATAACTCCGATGAGCGCGGCGCCAAGCTGGTGGCCGGTTCCTCCCAATGGAAGGACTACACGGTCAGCGCCGATCTGAAGTTCGACGGCGAATATGGCGACATGGGCGTCATCATCCGCTCCACGGAGGAGGAAGAAGGCGTCGACGCGTACAACGGCTACTATGTGGGTCTGCGCACCACCGATGGAACTCTCATTATTGGCCGGTCAGATTACGGGTGGATGGAAGCGCGGCCGATGCCCATGCCAGGAGGTATCCATGCGGACACATGGTACCGACTGCGCGTCACGGCAGTGGGC
>CBJOJD010000009.1:0-36906 GCA_966443485.1 uncultured bacterium
CCATGCCTTTGACCATTTTGCCGGGGATCATCCAGTTGGCGAGGTCGCCGCGTTCGGAGACCTGCATGGCGCCGAGGATGGCGAGATCGATGTGTCCGCCGCGGATCATGGCAAAAGAGTCGGCGCTGGAGAAGTAGCTGGAGCCGGGGAGAGCGGTGACGGTTTGCTTGCCGGCGTTGATGAGGTCGGGGTCGACCTGTTCGTCGGTGGGGAAGGGGCCGATGCCGAGCAGTCCGTTTTCAGAGTGCAGGGTGACGTGAATGTGTGGGGGGATGAAGTTCGCTACGAGGGTGGGGATGCCGATGCCCAAGTTGACGTAGAAGCCGTTCTGCAACTCCTGGGCGGCGCGCTGGGCCATCTGCTCACGAGACCATGCCATTGCTAGGCCCTCCGCGTGGTGCGCTGCTCAATGCGTTTTTGCGAGTTGGGATTGTGCACGATGCGCTGCACAAAGATGCCGGGGGTGTGGACCTGGTCGGGATCGAGCTCGCCTGTTTCCGCGAGGATTTCAACTTCGGCGATGGTGAGTTTTGCGCAGGTGGCGGCCATGGGATTGAAGTTGCGTGCGGTTTTGCGATAGATCAGGTTGCCGCAGGGGTCGCCCTTCCAGGCTTTGACCAGGGCGAGGTCGGCGCGAATGCCGTGCTCGAGGATGTAAGTGACGCCATCGAAGTCGCGATGCTCTTTGCCTTCGGCGACGGAGGTGCCCACGCCGGTGCGGGTATAGAAGCCGGGGATACCGGCGCCGCCGGCGCGCATGCGTTCGGCCAGAGTGCCCTGAGGGCAGAACTCGATCTCGAGGGTGCCCGCGAGAAACTGGCGTTCGAACTCGCGATTTTCACCTACGTAGCTGGAGATCATCTTGCGGATCTGCTGGGTCTGCAATAAGAGGCCCAAGCCCCAGTCATCGACTCCGGCGTTGTTGCTGGCCACGGTGAGGTTTTTCTTGCCGCTATCGCGAAGAGCCAGGATGAGGGCCTCGGGGATGCCACACAGTCCGAAGCCGCCGACCGCGATCGTCATTCCGTCCTGGACCGCATCGGCGAGGGCCGCATGGGCATCCGGATAGATCTTCGATGAGGACAAAGGCGAGCCTTTCGTGGGATGCCGTGGAACTCTGCGCATCGCCGCACAGCAGTATGCGATGCCGGACGGAAGTCGCGCAAGCCGGGGCGCGGCATCGTGGGGCGAACAGGCGGCAGGGCTGAGGGAGCGTGTGCGCTCACGACGAGCTGCGAAGGAATGTGCGTGCAGTTTGCAGATCGGCGATCAGCTCTTGCGTTTGGCGCTCGCGATCCTCAGAGGTGAGGGCGCGGAGCACCGAAGCGGGATGCGCGGTGGCGAGGATGGGAGGCCAGCCGGGAGCCTGCTGGATGGTGCCGCGCGATTGAGTGATGCGGAAACGGGCTCCGAGCAGCGCTTGCGCCGCGGTCGCGCCAAGGCAGACGACGAGGGCGGGGTGGACGGCTTCCAGTTCCGCATCGAGCCATGGGCGACAGGCGGTGATCTCGGAGGCATTCGGTTTCTTGTGCAAGCGCAGTTTGCCGCGCGGTTCCCACTTGAAGTGCTTCACGGCGTTGGTGACGTAGACGGCGCGGCGATCGATGCCTGCTGCTTCGAGGCAGTGGTCGAGGAGCTTTCCGGCGGGGCCGACGAAGGGATGTCCTTCACGATCTTCGCGGTCGCCGGGCTGCTCACCGATCATCATCATGGTTGCGGTGCGGGCCGAGGCAGCTTCCATTTCGCCGAAGACGGCCTGGGTGGCGTGGCGATATAGGTCGCAGCCGCGGCACTTCTGCACCGCCTCCTGGAGAAGAGGGAGGCGATGTTGTTCAGGAACGAAGGGGAGCGCTCCGGGCTGCGAGTTTGTTTTTTTGGCGACAGCCATACGCACGATCTGATGCGGCTGTGAAAGTGGGAGGATGCAGGAGCGTTCGGCCACCTGCAATGGTGAGCGTCACTGGTGCGCTCGGCAGGCGTGCAGAGAGGAGCGCAGGGCGGCCCCGGTGGTTATGCAGCCAGGGGTAGCCGAGCAGCATGGGCGCGCAGGGCATTGGCGGCGGCGAGAGCACGAGTCAGCTTCTCGCGTTCCGTCTGCGCAATAGCGCGGAGGAGCTGGTTATCCCGCTCCGGATTGAGGACATCGCCAGCGATGTGCGCAAGCTCTACCCAATCGTGCCACTCGCCAGCGAGGTCCTTCACTTTGCCTAGCTCGTCCAGATGCATGCCGCGGGTGTTGGTACGCAGTTCGAGCATGTAGCGCAGCTCCTTCACGCGGACGCGAAAGGGATGGAGGTTGCGGGCGGTGAGCTTGGGCCAATGACCCAGCTGGGCGGCCAGGATCTGCGCGGGCGCAAGCGGCGCCTCGATCTGCGAGGCGTGATCCCGGAGGGCGTGGCGCATTCTCTTTTCGTAGTGCTTCAGCGCATCCCGGATCTCGTCACCGTTGTGGGCAACGGATTTGTTCAGCTTGCCGGTACGCGAGGCGCGCTTTCGGGCAAGAGATTCAAGCAAGCAAATCAGGCTGTCGCCGGAGCCGTGGCGGTGCAAGGAGAGAACATGCTCCATGAGGACGTCCATGTCGCGGACCTTGCCTGCGGCTTTGCGCACAGTCGCAGTGAGCTTGAGCAGATGGCGAGTTTCGTGGGGAGCAAACGAGAGCGCTTCCAGACTCGCCTCGAGCCGGCGCGTGGCGGTGCGCAGCTTGTGGACCTGCTGTGGCCGCGGGGCTTCAGGGAAGCGCTTGAGCAGCTTGCGGAGCTTGTTCAACGGCTTTAATGCCTTTTCCGTTTCCAAGGTCATCTCGCATTAGACTCCTTGCGTCCGGGTACAGTTGCAGGGGCGTCGCCTTCGGCCGGGCGTGAATGCAGGCGACGGGCGGTGCTCCTCCGGACCCCCTATGATATGCCGATTCGGACAGCGGCGCTGTGTCGGAGCGCCGGCACAAGGGGAGGATGGCGGGTGGTGGCCGGATTACAATGGCACGTGTTCCGAAATCGATTTATTTCACGATTCAAGCGGCCTGGCAGCGTACTGCAGCGGTTGATGTGCGCTGGCCTACTGGCGGGTTCTCTGCTCAGCGGAGTGGCAGCGGCGCAGGGTTCTCAGCCGGTCCCCTACACCTGGAAGAATGTGCAGATGGTGGGAGGCGGGTTTGTGGATGGGATCCTCTTTCATCCTACGAACCCCACGGTTCGCTATGCGCGCACGGACATGGGGGGAGCGTATCGGTGGGATGCCATGGCGCAGCGCTGGCAGCCGATCCTCGATTGGGTTCCGTACAAGGATTTGAATTGGATGGGAGTGGAGTCCATCGCACTCGATCCGGCGGACGCCAACCGCGTGTACCTGGCGTGTGGCACTTACACGAATGCGCGCACACCGAACGGAGCGATCCTGCGCTCGGATGATCGCGGCAAGACCTTCCAAAGCACGCAGGTGCCGTTCAAGTTTGGAGGCAACGAGGACGGGCGCGGCAATGGAGAGCGCATGGCCGTCGATCCTGGCGATGGGCACATTCTGCTGCTGGGCACGCGGCACGATGGCTTGTGGAAGAGCAGCGACCGCGGGGTGACGTGGGACCGCGTGACCAGCTTTCCGGAGGTGACGGAGGCGCCGGTGCAGGTGCCGGCGCCTCGTCCTGGAGAGACCAGCGAACAGCGCTGGGCGCGCATGCCGATCAGAGGAAGCGGGATCGTGTTTGTGAAGTTCGCGCCTGAAGGCAGAGAGCCGCACGGCGCGACTCGGACGATCTATGTGGGCGTGTCGCTGATGAATCGCGCCAATCTGTTTGTGTCCCACGATGGCGGCCAAAGCTGGAGTCCGGTTGCGGGAGAGCCGACGCAGTACAGGCCGACACGGGCGGCGCTGGGAGCGGACGGCGTGCTCTATATCGCCTACGGGAATGCGCCGGGGCCGAGCCGCATGACGGATGGCGCAGTGTGGAAGCTGGACACGCACACAGGCAGCTGGACGGACATCAGCCCGGATCATCCGACTCCGGGCAAACGCGAATTTGGCTATGCGGCGGTGGCAGTGGATGCGCACGAGCCGAAGCATCTTTTGGCCAGCAGCTACAACCGGTACAAGTCAGGCGGCGAAGAGTTGTTTCGCTCTACCGATGGCGGCGAGCATTGGAAGGCGATCTTTGCGGGCGGTGGGCAGTACGACTATTCGCGTGCGCCGTATGTCCGACCCACGCCGATTCATTGGCTGTTCGATGTGGAGATCGATCCGAATAACGCGGATCACGCGCTGTTCACGACCGGGTATGGAGGATGGGAGACGTTCGATCTGGGCAACGTCGATCGAGGACAGCCTACGCACTGGAGTGATTTCGCAACGGGAATCGAGGAGACGGTCGCGCTGGATATGAACAGTCCAGCAGAAGGTGCGCACCTGATCAGCGCGATTGGGGACTACGGGGGATTCACGCATTGGGATCTCCACAAGCCGGCGCCCGAGGGCTCGCCGGCTCCGCCGCGCATGGCCAACACGACGGGCGTGGCGGTGGCGGCGCTGAATCCGAAGGTGATTGTTCGAGTGGGTGAGAACGCGGAGCACAAGGCGGGGCAGAACATCGGCTACTCGGCGGATGGCGGGCATACCTGGAGTGCTACGCAGAGCGCTCCTACGCCGGACGCGCACAGCGGCTCAATTGCGGTGTCGGCGGACGGGAGGGAGTGGGTGTGGACTCCGGAGGGCGGCAGCGGGGCCTATCTGACAAGGGATCGCGGTGCTAGTTGGAAGGCGGCTCAGGGGCTGCCCTCGGGACTGCGGGTGATTGCCGATCCTGAAACGAAGGACGTCTTTTACGCCTTCGCACTGAAGACGGGCACGCTATATCGCAGCGTGGATGGCGGGGTAAGCTTCGGGGCGATCGCGACGAATTTCACTCCTGTCGTTGGAGATCCGGAGAAGCACGCGCGGGGCGATGACCGCGGCGGGCAGGATCGTCTTTATGCAACGCCGGGGCGCAGCGGAGATCTGTGGTTTGCAGCCTGGGATGGGCTGTACCACCTGACAGCGTCACTCAGTAGCGGCGCGACACGTGCTGCATTCGAGAGGGTTGCCGGACCGGAGGAGGTGCATGCGTTCGGCTTTGGGGCGCCTGCTCCGGGAAGCCACTCCGCGACGCTTTATCTGGTGGGCACGGTGCGGGACAAGGCGGGGATCTTCCGGTCAGTGAATGGGGGACGCACTTGGGCGCGCATTAACGATGACCAGCACCAGTGGGGTTTGATTCTGCAGGTGACGGGCGATCCACGCATTTTTGGGCGTGTGTATGTGGGCACCCACGGGCGAGGCATTTTGTACGGGGATCCAGCAGGAGGGCGCAGAACCGCACGGTAAGCGTGTGGAGTGAGTGACTGTCTCTGAAAGGGGATGGGGCAGAGCGCGAGGCGAGAAGCCCGGCCGTTCCGTGGGGAACAGCCGGGCTTTGTGTTAGAAGGTGAATTTCCCAGCGGCCTGGAAGACGCGGGGATCGGCTGCCGCGGTGGCCCAGCCGAATCCGCTCGAGCTGGTGGTGGTGGTGAAGGTTGTGAAGAACGGGTGGTTGAACATGTTGAAGGCCTCGATGCGCAGGTTGAAGCTGAGGCGTTCATGCAGCGGGAAGCTACGATTCACAGCCATATCGACGTCGTAGTAGTGCGGTGCGCGGAAGGCGTTGCGGCCCAGCGTGCCAAACGAGCCGGTGGCTGCATTGCTGAAGGCCGATGCATTCAAGTAGGCGTGGTTACCGGACTTGCCGGAGGGAACAATCTTCTGCCCCGTGTAGGGATCGGCGTTGGCTACCAGGTTGGGGCGATCGAGGCCCTGTCCGGTGAGCGAGACGTCGGTGGAGCCGGTGGTCACATTGAGCGGGGCGCCGGACAAGACGCGCACCAGCGGCGCGACTTCCCAGTTGTTGGCCAACCGGCCCGACCAGCCGTGAAGCGTGCTGAAGTTGGAGCGGGCGACCACGGTGGAGTTGAAGATGTGGTGAATGTCGAAGCCGCAGGGGCCGCGATCACGACGGGGGTCAGAGGGAACCATGAAGGAGTCGCCGGTGACATCGCCATTGGCGTCGCCGGTGCTGATGCAGTGCGACCAGGTGTAGTTCGCCAGGAAGCTGAAGGTGCGGGACATGCGGTGCTGCAAGGCCGCGATCATGCCGTTGTAGCTGGAGGTTCCGCCGGTGAACAGCTGGGTGAAGTTCTGGTTGTAGTAGGCGCCCTGGGAGGGGTTGGCGAGGGAGAGGAGGGTGCGGTTGTTGTAGTTCTTGGTGCTGGAGCAGGGGCTTCCTTTGGCCGGGACTACCGTCATCGCGCCGCAGGAACCAACCTGACCGGTGGAGGTTCCAGCGACATAGACGGCCGGGTTGATGCCCTGGCCCAGCCAGAGGTGCGCGTTCTCATTGCCGAGGTAGTTCAGGGAGAAGTTCCAGCCGCGGCCGAGGTCCTGCTCCACGCTCGCGGTCCACTGGTAGACGGTGGGGATCTGGAGGTGGCGCGGGATCACGATATAGAGCGAGCTGAGGGGGAAGGTGGAAGTTGAATTGGGTGGGTAGGTTCCGGGGAAGGGATTGCCACCGGAGTACGCGCTCCAAGGATTCGCGAAGCTGATGTTGCCACTCAGATCGATCTCATCCGCATAGGGCGGGGTGGAGGTCATGCGCTGGGTGGCGAAGAGGGAGGGCGAGTCATACATGATGGCGCCGCCGAAGCGGAACACCGTGCGCGACTTGCCGGTGGGATCGAAGGTCATGCCCAGGCGCGGCGAGAAGTTGTAGGGGTGGTTGTCAGTGAAAGACTTGGAGACGCCCTTATCCCCGAAGAAGAATGCGCCGGCCGGAGCATTGGGGTATACGGAGCTATGGTTGCCAGCCTGGAAATCCGCCAAGCTAAACGACGAGCCGCGTCCGAACTTGTCCTGCTGGAAGTAGTTCGGCTCCCAGCGAACGCCGGCGTTGATGGTGAGGCGCGGAGTCCAGTGGTAGGTGTCTTGCACGTAGGCGCTGGGAATGGTCTGGCGGAAGTTCGTCTGCTGAGCACGGCTCTGCGAAAAACCACCCATGCGCCCCACCAGGAAGTCGACCATGCCCTCGCCGCTGAGGGTGCCGTTAAAGGTGAAGTTGCCGTTCTGCAGGTAGCCGGCCTGCGTGTTGTCGCCGGTGCGGACGATCTCCGCGCCGAAGGCGATGTCGTGTTTCCCGTTGACGTATTCGACGTCGTCGGTGAAGCCTTCGGTGTTGGTGTTGAAGAAGCCGGGTGAGCAGGTTCCGCAGCCGATGTTGAAGCCGTTGGTCACGGAGAGGCGGAAGTCGGCGGGCACGTAGTCGAACATCTGCACGCCTACCTTGGTGGCATTGATGCCGCCGGCTGTGGGGCCGCGGTTATCGCGACGCCGGTCGTAGGTGGCGCTGGCGGTGTTCACGAGTTTCGGCGTGATGGTGTAGGAGTCCAAGATGGTGGCGGACTGCACGCGCTCGTCGTTGCCGGCGGTGGTGGTCAGCAGCAGGTTGGAGGCGGAGTAGTAGGCCGGGGCCTTGTAGTTGGTGAGGAAGTAGCGTGTGTACAGAGAATGGTTTTGGCGCATCGTGTAGTCGATACGTCCAATGAACTGGTCCTCGTTGTTGTTGGCGGGCAACGCTACCTGGACGAAGCCGTACTGATCTTCCTGGCTTGTCGGAAGCATCTTGGTGAGAGCCAGAGCCTGGGCGCTGAGCTCGCTGGTGTTGGTGAGCTTGCGCGAGGTAGAGATGTCAGCCCCGGAGATGGGGTCGATGAGCTTCTTGGCCTTGGCCGGGCAGCTGCCGCCCATCTTGCTGAAGTCGCCGTTCAATTCTGCCGGGGTAGGGATGCAGTAGCTGGTGGCGTTGTTCTGCTTGCGTTCGCGGGTTCCCTGATAGCCGCCGAAGAAGAAGAGCTTGTCGCGCTTGATGGGGCCACCCAGAGTTCCGCCGAACTGGTTGCGCTTCAGGGTGTCTTTGGTGCTGGAGAAGAAGTTGTTGGCGTTGATGATGTTGTTGCGCAGGAACTCGAAGGCCGTGCCATGCAGCTGGTTGGTACCGGAGACGGTCACGCCATTGACGAGAGCACCGGGGTGCAGGCCGTTGCGCGCGGGCAGGCTGTTGGATTCCACCGAGAACTCGCGCAGGGCGTCGGGGAAGGGATAGGGCAGGTTCACGTTGGTGAAGGTGTCGGTGTAGGTGCCGCCATCCAAGGTGTAGTTGTTGTAGTTGCCCTGGCCGCCGGCCACGTTGATGACGGTGGAGCTGGCGTAGTTTTTGCTGCCGATGAGATCGCCGGTGGGAGCAGTGACGGCGCCGCCGGAGACCAGAATCAACTGGGTAGCCTGGCGGCCGTTGAGCGGCATCTCGGTGATGCGCAGGGAGTCGATGACCTGCTTGAAGGTGCTGGTCTCGGTTTCGAGGGCCTGCTGATCGGCCTGGACTTCGATTTGCTCGGAGGCCTCGCCGACCTTGAGCTGCACGTTGATCTGGATGCTGTTGCCGACTTCCAGCACGCCGCGCTGCTTGAACCCTTCAAAGCCGGAGGCCGCCACCGTGAGCGAGTAAGGGCCGACGGGGATATTGGGAAGCGAGTAGATGCCCTGACCATCGGAGACGGTGGCGCGAGCCAGGCCGGTTTCCGTGAGGGTGAGGGTGATCTTGGCGTTGGGCACGGCGGCCCCGGTCTGATCGGTGACGACGCCCTGGACGCTGGCGGTGCCGGCGGTTTGTGCGCTGGCTTGAACCGCGAACAGGAGGAATGCGATAGTCGCGAAGACGATCGCGGAGGCGAATCCACGCAGGCGTGGCTTTCGAAGGGTCATGCAGGTATGCGTCATAGACATCCTCGGAATTCCGGCTGGGGCAGCCGGCGGACTGGCTTCTCCTAAAGGTGTTCGTTTACCGGGAGGGGATGAGCGGAGAGCTATGGCTCCCTCCAGGCAGGGAATTGGCGAGCTGCTCTTGGCCCGCATCTTGGCTTTGAGTCTGGTCTGGTCTGTCTTCCTCCCGTGCCTGTACTGGACAGACCATCGGCATAGAGTTTTGCATGGCGATGCAATTGCGAAAAAATTGCGAACACGAAACTATTTGCGCTTTGATATAGTTGTCAAGCGGTAAATCCTGGTCCTTTAATTTGTGATTGTTATCCCAAAGCCTTCCCTGGGACGATGCGGATCACAAAAAAGCGGGGAGCAGATTGTCCAGAGAGGTCAGACCATATGACTCAGATGTCCAGCCGAATCGGGAGCGATGCGGGGGTAGAGCGGGGCCGACGGCGAGGGGTGCGGCGTCTTGTCCGCAGCTTTTCTCAGGTGAAGCGATTTACGGCTGGGGCCGTGCTCATCTGTTCAGCCGCGCTGGCCGGTCAGGCGCAAAGCAACGAGTGGTTCAGCCAATGGCCGGCGGGTCGTTCGCCCCAGGAGATCGGGAAGCGGATTGCCGATCATTTCGTGACCAGCGGACACCAGTACACGCCGACCCTGCACTACTCCGAGGTGGCGACCTGGTACGGAGCGCTGACCTTTGCGCAGCTGACGCAGGACACCGGGCTGCGCGACAAGCTGGTGCAGAAGTTCATGCCCCTGATGCCGGGGGGAGCGGAGCAGCAGCGCATCCCGGTTCGACACCATGTGGATGATTCGATCTTCGGTATTGTTCCGCTGGAGATTGGGATTCAGACGGGAGACCGCAAGACGCTGGAGTACGGGCAGTCCTGGGCCGACCGGCAGTGGGAGAATCCGCGGCCGGACGGCCTTTCAGCGGAGACCCGTTACTGGATCGACGATATGTACATGCTCACGATCTTGCAGCTGGAGGCGTATCGCGCCACCCATGACCGCAAGTACCTGGACCGGGATGCGGAGGAGATGACGTCGTATCTGGACAAGCTGCAGCAGCCGAGCGGACTGTTCTTTCATGCGCCGGACGTGCCCTTTTACTGGGGGCGGGGCGACGGATGGGTGGCCGCGGGAATGGCCGAGATGCTGCGGGACTTGCCTGCGGATCATCCGCGGCGCGCTCGCATCCTGGAGGGCTATCGCAAGATGATGGCGGCGCTACTGAAGTATCAGGGCAAGGACGGGATGTGGCGGGAACTGATCGATCATGACGAGGCTTGGCCGGAATCCTCGAGTTCCGCGATGTTTGCCTTCGCCATGATTACGGGGGTGAAGAACGGCTGGCTGGAGGGTGCGACCTACGGGCCGGCAGCCCGGCGAGCCTGGATTGCGGTGACCGGGTATGTGGACCAGAACAGCGATGTGACCAGCGTGTGCGAAGGCACAGGCAAGAAGAACGATCTCGAGTACTACCTGGAGCGGCAGCGCCGGACGGGCGACTTTCATGGGCAGGCGCCGCTGTTGTGGGCGGCGTCGGCGCTGCTGCGCTAAGCGTCGCGAGCTCCCGCGACAAGGAACCAAAACATCAACTAGCCAGTTGAACTGGGGGATACCTCACAACCTATGCAACGTCGCGATTTGATCAAGCTGTCTCCGTTAGCCCTGGTGGGCGCAGTGGGCCACGTTTCGTTCAGCGAAGCGCAAACGGAAGCACATGGTACCGAGGCTCTTTACAACGTTCGCACCTTTGGGGCTACGGGAGACGGCAAGACCGTGGATACCCCGGCGATCAACAAGGCAATTGAGGCGGTTGCCGCCGCGGGGGGAGGCACGCTGGTGTTTCCGGCGGGAACCTACATGTGCTTCACCATCCGCTTGAAGTCGAATGTCGATCTGTATCTTTCGCGAGGCTGCACGATCCTGGCGGCGGATTCTCCCAAGCCCGGGGAGACGACGGGATACAACGGCGGGACGTATGACGCGGCGGAGCCCAACGATCCGTGGACGCCGTATCAGGATTACGGGCACAATCACTGGCGCAATTCGCTGTTCTATGCGGAGGGGCAGCATGACTTCTCCGTGCTTGGACCGGGGCTGATCCACGGCAAGGGGCTCTCGCACGGCTCGCCGGGAAAGCGAGGGGACTATGTTGCGTTTGTCGCCGAGCAGGCATGCGTAGGGAATAAGGCCTTCGCGCTGAAGAACTGCCGCAACGTCATTCTGCGGGATTTCAGTCTTTTGAAGGGCGGGCACTTTGCGCTGTTGGCGACGGGGGTGGATAACCTCACGCTGGATAATCTGCTCATCGATACGGATCGCGATGGATTTGACATCGACTGCTGCCGCAACGTGCGGGTCTCGAATTGTACGGTGAACTCGCCGTGGGATGACGCTATCTGTCCGAAGTCGAGCTATGCGCTGGGGTATGCCCGCTCCACCGACCACGTGACGATCGCCAACAATTACGTGACCGGCTGTTATGAGCTTGGCAGCGTGCTGGCCGGCACATGGAAGCACTTTGCCGATGATGCGCATGTGCCCTACAACGGGCGCATCAAGTGCGGTACCGAGTCGAATGGTGGGTTCCGCAACATCACCATCACCGGCAATGTGATCGAAGGCTGCAAGGGCATTGCGCTGGAGAGCTCGGATGGCGCGTACCTGGAAGACATTGCCATCACCGGCAACACCATGCGGGACATCTTCGACGCTCCGCTCTTTCTGCGCTTGAATCGACGGAACCGCAATCCCAAGGAGACGCTGCGCAAGGGCACGCTGCGGCGGGTGCTGATCTCGAACCTGGTGAGCTACAACTCCGCGGCCTCGACGTCTTCGCTGATCTCGGGTGTTCCGGATAACTGGATCGAGGACGTGAAGGTGTCAAACTGCTACTTCGGACATACGGGACTTCCCAAGCAGATGCATGCGAACTGGGGGGAGGTCTCAAAGCCGATGCCGGATTGGCACAACATCCAGGTGCCGGAGATCGAGGACGCGTATCCTGAGTTGCTGCGGTTTGGGCCGACGCCTTGCAACGGCTTCTTCATTCGGCATCTGCATAACCTGGAGATGTCGCATGTGGAGATTGCGCCGTCGAACCCGGACCCGCGTCCGGCGTTTTGGCTGGAAGAGGTGCGCCGAGCCGACTTCTTTGCGATTACCGCGCCGCGGCAGGAGAACTTCGCGTTGCACAATGTGTCGGACTTCCGCCTGCTGTGGTCGCGGGCGGCAAATGATGTCACGTTGAGCGAGGCCGCGGACAAGCTTCTCTAGCTGGGGGCGATCTGCCCGGGCGGTCAACTGCCACTTCGAACGCGCCGCTGTTCCGATGGGATGGCGGCGCGGAGGATGGCTGATCCAGGCGCAATGCCTGTTGACTACACTTCCATAAAATCCACTTAGAAGCCCGCCTCTCAAATCAAATCAAGCTATTATTCATTCAAACTCCACCTAGAACTGTCCCGCCACGGCACAGTCGAGTTACTTCTGCGCGTAAGTGTGCCGAGGACCGTACTGGCTGGTCCGAGTCGGGCACAAGGGGCCCAGCCTAATCAGGGAAAGGGAAGAAGGAAGGCGTGGGGCTGTCGATAATAGATCTAATTGCAGAAGGTGAATTTCAGTTGTTGTGAAGAAGCGATGCTCATTTAGGCGGTGGGTGGGGCTGGCTCTGGCCTCTCTGCCACTTGCTGCGTGGGCAGGCGGGCCGGAGCTAACGAGCACGGCAGCTATCCGCTCGTTGACCACGGTTCAGGCTGCTGAGGGTCGTCCTGTGCACGTGACCGGAGTGGTTACGTACTATGACCCGGTGCAGCAGGTCCTCTTTATGGAGGATGCGGCCGGCGCTATTTACGTCCAGGTGGATCCGAACCAGCATTACTCGCTTGTGCCGGGGTCTCGCGTGGACGTGAGGGGCGTCTCCGGAGCGGGATATACGCCTCAAATCAACAGTCCGCAGATCAAGGAGCTATCGCGGGGGCCGCTGCCACAGCCTGCCACCGTGAGTTACGAAGAGGCGGCGCGGCACGAGAACGACTGCCGCTTTGTTTCGATGGAAGGCAAGGTTCGCACGGCTACGGTTCAAACCAGCGTGGCATCGATCTACCTGATTCAGCTTGAGGTCGACGGGCACATGATGGAAGCGACAATCGCGCGCTTTCCGAACTTCGATCCGACCAAGCTGCTGGATGCGACGGTGCGAGTCACGGGGAACCTGGGCGGGAACTTCAACGCCCTGGAGCAGGTGATCGGGTTGCAGATCCTGCTCAGCGATTCCAGCCGGATTCAGGTGATCCGGCCTGCCGAGGTTCTGCCCAGCGATTTGCCGGTAACGCCAGTGAAGAAGCTGCTGTACTCCGACCGCGCACTGTTCGGGAGCCAGCGGGTGCGTACGGAGGGCGTGTTGACGCTGTACGAGCCGGGCGAGCGAATGGTGATCCAGGATGGGGACGCCAGCGTGCTGGTGCAGACCCGGCAGTCGGACCCGTTCAAGATCGGCCAACGCATCGACGTCACCGGGTTTCCGGGAGGGATCAATGGGGCTCCGGGCCTGGGCTTTGGGCAAGTATTGCAGGCGGGGCAGGCGATGGAGCTGGGGGCGCGAGCGATCTCCGCCACAGATGCGCTCAGCGGACACTACGGCAACGCCCTGGTTTCCATGGAGGGAACGGTGGTCTCGGAGAGCCATCAGACTCATCTGGATACGCTGACCATTCGATCGGAGGGGCAGTTGTTTTCAGTGCTCATGCGCAAGAGCACAGGGGCCAGCAGCGAGATTCCATCGATCGAAGCGGGCACGCGGGTACGCCTTACCGGGATTTGCATTGTGCATGTGAGGGGATTCTGGGGTGCCATCGACGGCTTTGAGCTGCATTTGCGTTCGCCGGCGGACATTGCAGTTCTGGCCCGGCCGTCCTGGTGGACGGTTCGTCACTTCCTCTACGTCACGTCGGCTTTGCTAGGGATCGCGGTGGTCGCCATCACGTGGGGCGTCTGGATGAGGCGGCGACTGACTGCTCAGGAGAGGCTGGTCCGCAAGAGGATGGAAGACGAGGCGGCACGCATGGCGCAACTGGCGCACGTGGAGCGCCAGCGCAGCCGCATTCTGGAGCTGATCAACAGCTATGAACCTTTGATGACGGTGTTTGCTGCCATTCATGCGCACGCGGCCGAGATGTGGCCGGAAGCCATCAGCTACTCCCATATCCTGCAGGACCGGAAACTGCTGTTGATTGCGAGCTCTGATCCTGCGCTGCGAGAGGAGCTACGGCTGAAGCCGGTGGATCCTACCTACAGCAAGGAAGCGTGTGCGATTGCGGTGTGTACGCGCGGGCTGGCCACGGTGACCGGAGCGCGAACGGTGTGGTCGCGGCCACTGATCTCCAGCCATGGCGAGGTGCTGGGGACGCTGACGTTCGAGGCCAGGGAAGCCGGGCAGGCGATTCACCAGGAGGCGTTCGATTTCGGCTGCAATGTGGCGGCACTGGCAATGGATAATCGCCGCCTGTATGAAGACGCCCTCCATCGCTCGCTGCACGATCAGCTGACGGGACTGGCGAACCGGGTCTTGCTGGACCAGCGCCTGGAGGAATCGCTGGTACGGGCTCAGAGTTCTGGCTGCGCGGTGGCGTTGACGTTTCTCGATCTTGACTCGTTCAAGGCGGTCAACGATACGTACAGCCATCGAGTGGGGGATCTGTACTTGATGGAAGTTGCGCGGCGCTTTCAGAGCTGTCTGCGCAGTTGCGACACGCTGGGCCGGTACGGCGGAGACGAGTTTGTTGGCGTGATCACCAATCTGCTTGCGCCCAGCGAGGCCGAGGTGGTGGCACACAGGCTGCTTGCGGCGATGCGGACCCCAATCATCGTGGAGGGCATTACGCTGCAAGGGTCGGTCAGTATCGGTATGGCGTTCTTCCCACAGACGGGGAGCACGGCCAGCGATCTGAAGCATCAAGCTGACGCAGCAATGTACGAAGCGAAGCGCGCGGGTGGAAATCGCGTGGTTGCGTTTTCGGCCTCGATCACTCAGCCGGATTGAGGACTACTCGTGGACGATGCCTCTGGCCAGGGCGTAGCGGGTCAGTTCGGCGATCGTACGCATGCCTAGCTCATCCATCAGGCTATTGCGGTGAAACTCGACGGTTTTGGGCGAGATGTTGAGCACCGCTGAGATTTCCTTGGTCGATTTGCCCTCGGCGACCAGCTGGAGGACTTCTCGCTGCCGGGGGGTGAGCTTTGAGCCGAAGAATTCAGCGGGATTTCGCGTGGGGTTAGCACGGGCGAGGACCGCGCTCTCCGGGCTGACCAGCGACGTCACGTAGTACTGATCTTCGAAGACCAGGCGGATGGCGGTGATGAGCTCAGTGGCGGCGGATTGCTTGGCGACGTAAGCTCTGGCGCCTCCTGCAAAGGCTGCGTGCACATAGGCAGGGTCAAGCTGCTGGGTTACGAAGATGAGCCGCGCAGAGGGGACAATTTTGGACAGACGACGGGCAGCTTCAATGCCGTTCAGCTCGGGCATGCCAATGTCGAGCACGATGGCGTCGGGGGTAAGGCGGGCGGCTTCGGTCATGAGGGACCGGCCATCGGTTACGGTGCCGACGATGTCGAACTCGCTGGAGAGCAGGCGCGCCAGCCCGTCGAGCATGAGCGCGTGGTCATCGGCGAGGAGCAGCCGCTTGCGGGGAACTGTTCGGGTGGCTTTTGATGTCGTTGGCTGGTGCTTTCCCGATGCTGAATGCATCCGAACTCTTGCCTCAATGTCCTGTATGGACGACATATCAAGTCCTCATGCCGATGGCCTGCTTGCCAATTGGATGCAGCCCTTGGCCGGCCGGTGAGGACAGAGCTTGGAGATTCATCTCTCGCTGAGAGAATCGCAGATTTTGGCCGGCGATTCAATTCTTGCGCGAATCGCTCCTGATCTTCAACGGAAGCTGAAAGGGTTCTCCTGTGGGGATAAAAGATACGGGTATTTTGGGGAACAGGGTGCGCAGCCAGCGGGCGCATTCTTGCATGCCGGCTTCTTCAGAGACTTCATGGCCGAGGAGGATGAGGGCCTTCTGGCGGCCTTCCTGAACGGCGTCCTGGACGTAGGGGACGGTCTCCCATTCGCGGGCTTCGCCGGCGACGAGCAGTTGCACCCCATCTTGCTGGAGGGCCCGGATCTGCTTTTCTTCTCCGGAGGCGCCGGGATAGAGGGCTACGCCGGTCACGGGCATCTTGGGATCGCCCACGATGCGGATGGCGCGCGCGCCGGTCCGGCGCTGGAGTTCAGAGGCAATGGCTCCGACGGTAGTGGGAGGCAAGGTGAAGAGGTGGGGCTGAGAGGGGTTCTGAAAGCGCTCCCAGCCGAACTGAGCGACGACCCCGGTGAGGACGCCATCCGGCTGCCTGAGATGCCAGGTGTCATGGAAGCGCCAGACGACCAGATGGTGATCGCGGACGTAATTGAGCTTTTGCTGGTAGACGGGATCCCCGGTCAGGGCCTGCTGGTCATCGAGGTGGTTATAGAAGGTCGGCTCGTGCGTGATGATCAGGTTTTTGTTGTCTTTGACGGCCTGCTCCAGCACGGCATAGGTGTCCATGAAGGTGGTGGCAATGCCGGTGACGAGGGTGTTGGGATCGCCGGCTTTCAGCGTGTCGACAGTTTGTGCAGGAGGAGTGGCGCCGGTGGCGTCAATGACGCGCTGCATGAGTTGTGCCGCCGTCATTTGCTGGGCGGCCGCGCTGGAGTATAGCGCGGAAATTGCGATGACAAGCGCCAGAAGTCGTTTGGACATACGCACTGATTATCGCGCTTTCGCGCGGGAGGAGATCAGATTGAAATGGGTGCGAGGGCCTGGCGAGCAGACGGCCGGAGCGTCTAGCTGACTTCGGCAAGCTCCGGCTCGGCTGTTCCGGAAGTTTGGTTCAGTGGGCTGGGCGGCGCTGCGGCGGAGCGAACGTATTGTCTTGGGGAGCAGCCCATGACGCGCCGGAAGGCCTTGCCGAAGGCGCTTTCGGACTCATAGCCAAGGGCCTGGGCAATGGCGGCGATGCCCTCGTTGGAGTTTTTCAGGCGATCGACGGCTCGGAGCATACGCCAGCGGGTGAGGTATTCCATAGGCGTGGTACCGACGATCTCGCGGAAGCGGAGGGCGAAGACGGAGCGTGACAATCCGACGCGCTCAGCTAGAGACTGCAATGTCCAGGGATAGCCGGGCTCGCTATGCAGGTAATTGATGGCGAGGCTCATGTGCTTGTCTGATAGCGCAGCAAGCCAGCCATGGCCGGCGCCGGCCGTGTCCGCGAGATGAAGGCGCAAGGCCTGGATGAGCACCATGTAGGCGAGCTGCTGGGTGATGAGCGAACTGCCTGGCTGAGATTCTTTGAGCTCTTCGCGCAGGCGCTCCAGGGACCAGCGCAGGGCGGCCTTGTCTTGCTCACGACGAATATGAACGATGGGTGGCAGCAGCCGCAGGAGCATCTCGGCGTGCTCGCCGTCGAGGGCGAAATGGCCACCGGCGATGTAGCGAGCCTCTTCCGCTGGAGACGGGAACTCTCTCTTGAGATTCAGCTGGCTACAGGCTTTCTGATATTCGATGGGTTGTAGAGACAGGTCGGTGGTGAGTTGGAAGGGAAGTCCGCGGGGCAGCAGGAAGCAATCGCCGGGCTGAAGCAGCACCGGTTCGGACACGCCTTCGACCCTAAGCCAGCAGTTGCCGACCAGCATGGCATAGCATTTGATGCCGCGATGTTTCGGGAAGGAGACAGCCAAGTCGCCTGAGAGGGCGAAGCCGCCGGAGACGTACACTTGCGGCCTCATGAGGGAAAGAATCTCAGAGAGCGGGTCCATGCGCTCACTGGATCGCCGGGCAACTTGCAGGAGGGGTATCTCAGGAGGCGAGGACGGGGAACTCTCGGCCGGCGGGACGATTGGACCAATCATACGGACTCTCAGTATAGATCGCGCGCAGGTCCAGCCCCATCTAGTGAAGGACGGCTCAGCGGGCCGCAGATTTGAGCTACTTAGAGGAGAAGAAATCATGCGCATCTTCGTTACTGGGGCGACAGGCTTTATCGGCTCAGCGCTGGTTCCAGAGTTGATCAGGGCGGGACATCAGGTGCTAGGACTAACGCGGTCAGAGGCTGGCGCGGAAGCGCTTCGCGCGCAAGGCGCAGAGGTGTTGCACGGCAATCTGGAGGATCTTGACAGCCTGCGCAAGGGAGCGGCCGACGCGGACGGAGTGATTCACCTGGCTTTCACTCATGATTTCTCGCAGTTCGAGAAGGTTTGCGAGCAGGATCGGAAAGTCATTACAGCCATTGGTGAAGTGCTGCTGGGATCAGACCGTCCGTTCGTGATCACCTCGGGCACAGCAATCGCTGAGAATGTGGACGGAAAGCCCTCGACGGAAGATGGTCCGATTACGTCGTGGAATCCGCGGGGGGCGTCAGAAGCGACGGCGCGGGATTTGATTGCCCGGGGCGTGAACATCTCAGTGGTACGCCTGCCGCAGGTGCACGACACGCGTAAGCAGGGCCTGGTTCCGTATATACACGCCGTGGCGCGGGAGAAGCGGATTTCGGCTTATATCGGCGACGGCAATAATCGTTGGCCGGCAGCCCATGTATCGGATGTGGCGCGGCTGTATCGTTTGGCTTTGGAGAAGGCTGAGAAGGGCGCCATCTATCACGCTGTGGATGAAGAAGGGGTGACGATGAAAGCGATCGCGGAGGCTCTGGGGCGCGGTCTCAAAGTGCCCGTGGTCAGCATCAAGCCCGAGGAGACGCAGGCGCACTTCGGATGGCTGGCGCTCTTCGCGAAGCATGATATGCCGGCCTCCAGCGCGATTACGCGGCGGAAGCTGAACTGGCATCCCACCGGACCTGACCTAATTACGGACCTGGACGGAATGGACTACAGTCAGGCCCGCTGAAATCAGAAGCGCACCGGTGTGAGATGTTCAGCCGGTGCATTTCAGGTTGGGGCTTGCATTTCTCCCGCGCGGCTCGCGTACGGTTAGGAGTGGCTATGATGGTGATGCGGCTTGACGGAAGCAATTGACGTGTCGCCGCACCAATCCACTCGATCGCGAAGGTGCTGGTGGTATGAGCGCGGATGTTCGTGATTTCACGCCTGCGTTGCCGCTGTTGTGGACATACGACCTGGCGGTCGCGAGTTTGACACGCGAATCGGTATGGCGTCGCGCTTTGCTGCGCCAGCTCAATCCACAGCCCACGGATGTGATTGCGGATGTGGGGTGCGGGACGGGGTCATTCCTGGTTCTGGCCGGTAAAGCTGCGCCCTCCGCGCGCTTGATTGGCATTGATCCCGATGAGCGCATTCTGGAGCGGGCCCGTCGCAAGCTTGCGCATGCCAATGTAAAAGCAGAACTGCATCAGGGGTATCTGCGCGATGCCGGGACTCTGCTTGGGCAGAGCGGAGTCACCAAGATTGTCTCGAGCCTGGTGTTCCACCAAGTTGCGCTGAGCGAGAAGCGAGCGGGGATGTGCGCCATCTTTTCAGCGCTGCGGGCGGGCGGCGAATTGCATGTGGCAGATTATGGCCTGCAACGAACAGCGCTGATGCGCCGCTTGTTCAAGCTGGTGCAGCGGGTGGATGGCTATGAGCACACTCAGCCGAATGCAGACGGCGTGCTGCCTGTGCTGATGAACGAGGCGGGATTTCGCGATGTTGAGGAGCCAGCTGCAGTTCCTACGCCGACGGGCATGATCTCGCTCTATCGCGCCAAGAGGGGTCAGTCATGAGACGTGCGGTCTCCCGTTTGCGGAGGTGGGTGACTTCGTTTATTACTGCCACATTGGGGAGCACCAGGATGGCGGCATGATGGCGCATATCCGGGTCATTGGGGTGCAGCAGACGCGCGTGGATGCAGGGCCGCGGCTGCAGAGCTATCGTCCTCGCGAGAGAGCTATTGCTTCGAGGACGGCTGACCCTTGTGGCGGGTTCGGTAGGCGTACACGATGGCCAGGAGCGGCGGGGCCACGAGCACTCCCCAGAACGGCCAGAGGATTCCGAGTACGATGGGCGCGAGCACCGATGCCCAGAGAGGCACCTTGGCGGTTCTTCGCATGATGTAGGGCTGGAGCAGCAGTCCGTCCAGGACGGCAACGGCGGCGTACAGGCCCAGCACGCCGGCAGGGTGCTCCCAATCCATCCACTTGATTGTGGCCGTGAGGACGGGACCCAAGAGGCCGAGGATTGGCCCAAAGTGCGGCACAATCTGGCAGACGGCTGCGATCAGCGCCCAGAGCGGGGCCAGTGGGACATGCAAGATGTAGAGTCCGATGAGCCAGAGCGCTCCCACGGCCAAGGAGTCCTGGAACTGGGCGATGGCCCAACTCTTGAGCGCGCCGCCGGTGGTGCGTAGATGATCGGTGAAATTCATCATGCTGCACCATCATTATCAGCTGCTTCGGGTTGATTGCCTTGGCGGACGATTTGAAGCGGGAGCGGCCTATACGAGATACCTGGTGAGCACGCAGTTGGCCAAAACTGTTCCGAGGCTTAGCGCGCGCGATTCCTGGCACAACGGAGGGTCACTGCCAGCGATCACTGGCAGGTGCGCAGATTTTTGCCGTGTTCTGATTAAACAGGCGTCTAGTGGGAGCATAGAGCCTTCATGGGCCGAAGCAGCAATGGCGCTGTTTCCAGTCCTCCCTGACCGCTCCGGGATTTGACTCTGCCGGATAGAAGATCCACGTGAGTCCGTCACGCGGCGTTTGGCAGTTCATCGCGGCACGACAGCGGACGGGAAGAATCCCACAGGTTCGGCCAGCAATGGACGATAGCGTACGCGATGCGTCGTAATTTTGATCGCAGTCCGGTTGGTCAAGGTGCGCAGCGGTGGGATGCTACACGGAACGAGCGACGGCTAGCGGCGGAATCTGCTGGTGAGGATTTGGCTTTCAATCTCTTCGAGAGAGCGGTTCTGAGTCTCTGGCAGCCGGAAGAATAGAAACAGTCCGCCTGCCAAGCAGATCCCCGCGTAGGTCCAGAAGACTCCGGCCGTGCTGAGAGCGGCATTGAGGGCGGGGAAGGTGTAGGTAAGCAGGAAGCAGGCGATCCAGAGAGCAGTAACGGCGATGGAAACGGCGGCCCCGCGGATGCGGGTGGGGAAGATCTCCGAGATCACCACCCAGGTGACGGGGGCCAGCGACATGGCGTAGCAACCGATCGCGGCCAATACTAGAACCAGCATGGGGAGGCCATGCAGGTGCAAGTGATAACAGGTTGCGAGGATGGCGTAGATGATCACCAGCCCGGAGACTCCGATGAGGAGGAGAAAGCGGCGACCGAACCGGTCGATGGTGGCCAGCGCTACCCAGGTGAACAGGACGTTGACTGCTCCGGTGATGACGATATTGAACAGAATGCCGGAGATTTGATAGCCGGCAGCGGCGAAGATCTCCTGGGCGTAGTTGAAGATCACGTTGATGCCGCACCACTGCTGCAGGACGGCAAGCACGATGCCGAGCAGCAAAGCTCGGGCCACGCCGGGCATGCGCAACTCTCGAAGCAGAGATACGCTCCCCTCCATCTCATTGGCGGAGTTGAATTCCTCGAGGGATTTCTGCGCGTAGTGGCGGCCGCCGATGTGCTCGAGAATTGCGGCGGCTTCCTTGATACGTCCTTGCGCAGCGAGCCAGCGCGGGCTCTCTGGGATGAGGAGGGTGGCGATGAGAAATAGAACCGAGGGAATGGCCGTAACTCCGAACATCCAGCGCCAACCCCATTGACCGTTCCACGACGCAAGCAGAGATAGCTCAGAGGCGCCCAGCGGAACGGGCCGGGCGATAAGCCAGTTCGCGATCTGGGCGGAGAGAATGCCCAAGACGATCGCCATCTGGTTCAGGGATACGAGACGTCCACGCAGGTGAGTGGGCGAGATCTCCGCAATGTACATGGGAGAGACGCCGGACGCTAAGCCGATGGCGAAGCCGCCGAAGATGCGCCATGCCACGAAGATACTGAATTGGAACGCTGCTGCAGTGCCCAGCGAGGACACAGCGAAGACCAGGGCCGCAAGGGTGAGCAGACGGCGCCGGCCAAAGCGGTCGCCGAGGGCGCCGGCGCTTATGGCACCGAGCAGACAGCCAATGAGGGCGCAGCTCATGGCCCATCCCTGCAGACCCGGAGCATGCAGGCCGAAGTAAACCTCATAGAAGGGCTTTGCGCCGCCGATCACCACCCAGTCATAGCCGAAGAGCAGGCCGCCCAAGGCGCTGGAGGCAGCCGCCATCCAGACGAAGGCGGGGCGGCTGGAAGCGAGCTCGGCGGAAGTCGCCGGGTCGCTCGTCTTGGAGGCGGGGATCAAACTGTTCATCTGAGACGGCCCCTGGATTGCGGAATTGATGGACGCTGGGGCGGTGTTGTCTGCACGAGGCAGCCGCACGCGCTTAGTATGCGTTAACGTACACACTGAGTTGAGAAGCTGTCAAGCATTGAGGCGAATGGGGCTTTTCTTCTCGGGGCGGGCTTGAGGCGAGAAGGTGCTGGGGGAGGGCTCGACTTACGTTCACAAGGCTGCTGCGATAACCTCGTTCCAGCGCTCGAAACTCTTTGAGCATGTCCCGCACGACTCGTTCCTCGCATGCTACGAGTCGCGAGGAAGGGGTATGCCAAGTCGCAGAGGCGAGGAGGGCAATTGAATCTATCGAGGTTGGAATGGCGGGACCAGGAAGCGCAGGCATGAAGCCGCCGAGTATTCCAGATATTGCCCGCGCCCTTGGCATCTCGATCGGCACGGTGGATCGGGCACTTCACGAGCGGCCAGGAATCAGCCCCGCGACCAGGGCCCGTGTTCTGAAGAAGGCTGAAGAACTGGGTTACCGGCCGAACATCGCAGCGCGGTCGCTGAAGTTGAATCGCCGGATTCGCATCGGCGCGTACTTCCCGCAGGAGATTGCTTCCTTTTACGATCCGCTGCGGGCTGGAGTGAGCGCGGCGGCGGCGAATCCTGTAGGAATGAGCATCGACCTGGTCTTCCGTACGTTTCCGCGCCTGGACAAAGGCGATCTGGAACTGCTGGCGGCGGATGTGGACGAAGGATTTGACGGGGTTCTGCTTGCGCCCGGCGATCCACGGCATATTGCCCCCGCGATTCGGGCTCTTGCCGAGCGAGGCGTCCCGGTCGTGTGCGTTTCGAGCGATGTTCCGCGAAGCGAGCGTATGGCGTCTGTCGCTGTGGATGCGCTCACGAGCGGTGCCATTGCCGCGGAATTGTTTGGACGCGTGATTCAGAAGCCCGGTCAACTGGCAACGATTACCGGAGAGCTCACCACGCTGGATCATGCGGAGAAGTTGCGGGGATTCGCGGCCAACCTGGCGCTCTTGGCTCCCCACCTCTCGTTATTGCCTGCGATGGAGTCGCACGAACAGCCGGATCTCGCCTATGAGCAGGCGCTCTCGTTGCTTTCAAAGACGCCACGACCGCTCGGCATCTATGTCAGCACGGCCAATAGCATTCCTGTCCTGAAGGCCCTTGAGGAGAAGGGTCTGCTGGGGGAGATTCAGCTGATCACGACGGATCTGTTTCCGGAGCTGGTCCCCTATATCGAATCGGGCAAGGTGCTGGCCACACTTCATCAGCGTCCGTTTGCCCAGGGCAAGTCGGCAGTGGAGGTGCTGCTCAACGCGCTGGTAAACGGAGTCAAACCCAATCCGCTGATCAGGCTGGCGCCTCACATCGTGTTGCGCAGCAATCTCTCCCTGTTTGCGGGCGAGACGGATGCTCCGGGAGACTTTCTGGGCTAGCGACTAGTTTGGCTGGATCGAGAAGCATGGCGAAGCGCACGATCGGGTTCGGGTGCGGGTGGCTTCACACTGCCGGGCAGAACTCGATGTGGCACTTCGACTTGCAGCCTGGGCCGCGGTGAGATGCGTGGCGCCAGCCTGCGGGCAGGCGCCGCGGGCGAATCCTGAAAGCCGGAAGGACTCTTGACAGGGGGGTAGGATTGCCGCGAAGATGTCGGTAACGTTAACGAAGCCGGTATCGCATCTTCCATCGTGCCGAGCCGTCTGCAAGGAGAATCATGGGCGAAGAACTCGAATCGGCTTCCGGATCTGCAGTGGTGTTCGAAGATCAGCCTTCGGCCGTGCTGAATTTGCCCCCCGCTCCGCCCGAAGAAGCGGGAGCGGTGAAGGCTTGGGAAGAGCCGGTGGTGATGCAGAGTTATCTGCCGGGGGCACCGGATCCCAATCCGCTCTTCCTGGAGAAGCGGGTTTATCAGGGCAGCAGCGGGCGGGTGTATCCCTTGCCGGTGATCGACCGGGTGGAGACGGAGGCTCGGGAGCATGCCTGGAAGGCCGTTCACCTCGAAAATGAGTTTCTGCGCTTTATGGTTCTTCCGGAGATCGGGGGAAGAATTCATGTGGGCTATGACAAGGCCGGAGGGTACGACTTCTTTTATCGGCAGAACGTGATCAAGCCGGCCCTGGTGGGCCTTGCGGGGCCGTGGATCTCTGGCGGGGTAGAGTTCAATTGGCCACAGCACCACCGACCCGCAACCTTCATGCCTGTGGAAGTGGCGATCGAGCGCGAAGAAGATGGGTCGGTGACGGTGTGGTGCAGCGATCACGATCCCATGTCGCGCATGAAGGGAATGCACGGTCTTTGCTTACGTCCAGGCAAGGCCTATCTGGAAGTGAAGGTGCGCCTCTATAACCGCACCACGGACACGCAGACGTTTTTGTGGTGGGCCAATGTGGCCACCCATGTGCATGAAAAGTACCAGTCGTTCTTCCCTCCGGATGTGCGCTTTGTGGCCGACCACGCCAAGCGCGCGGTGACTGAGTTTCCGCTGAGCCAGGGAACCTACTACGGCATTGACTACGGCAAGCGAGGCGCAGAGGGAGTTCCCACGGAGGAGCAGCCGGCTCACTTTGTGCCGGACGGATCTTACGCGGCGAACGACTTGAGCTGGTACGCAAATATTCCGGTGCCCACCAGTTACATGATTGTGGGATCAAAGGGAGACTTCTCGGGAGGATACGATCACGAACGGGAAGCCGGCGTGGTCTATGTGGCCAATCATCATATTGCGCCTGGCAAGAAGCAGTGGACGTGGGGCAATCAGGAGTTCGGATACGCATGGGACCGCAGCCTGACGGACAGCGATGGACCGTATGTCGAGCTGATGGCCGGAGCCTACACCGATAATCAGCCCGACTTTTCGTTTCTGGCGCCAGGGGAGACCAAGACCTTCAGCCAGTTCTGGTATCCGATCCAGAAGATCGGCGTGCCGGATGCGGCCAACGTGGATGCAGCCATGCGGGTGGAGCGCAAGGGCGAGAGGGTTGTGGTTCACTTGATGGCCACACGTGCTCTTCCGAATAGCAGGCTGCGAGTTGAAAGTGCGATGGGCGATGCTCGTTCGATCACTCAGGACCTGGCGCCTCTCGAGGCGATCTGTGCGGAGTTCAAACTCGCGCCGGGTGCAGAACAGATTGCGGTGGCGCTGGAGTGTGAGGGCGAGACGGTTCTACGCTATGCGCCGAGCGAGATCGAGCCTGCCTGCGAACCGGAAGTCGCGACCGAGCCGCCTCTGCCGGAGGAAGTTGAATCGAACGATGAGCTTTATCTGATTGGCGTGCACCTGGAGCAGTATCGGCACGCGACCCGCAGTCCTGAGCCGTACTGGCGAGAGGCGCTGCGTCGCGATTCGGGCGACAGCCGGGCAAACTGCGCGCTCGGCCGCTGGTACATGCGAAGAGGCGAGCTGGCTGAAGCGGAACGACTGCTGCGAGCCTCAATAGCGCGATGGACCAAGCGCAATCCTAACCCTTACGACGGGGAACCGCTTTACCTTCTCGGCCTGGTTCTAGGAATGCTGGAACAGACATCTGAGGCCTACGATGCCTTCTACAAGGCCACATGGAATGCAGCGTGGGTAGCCCAGGGATATCACCGGCTGGCAGAACTGGATTGCAAGAAGGGAGCCTGGGGACCGGCACTGGATCACATCGAGCGCTGTCTGCGCGCAAATGCAGACAACCTCAATGCACGCAATTTGAAGGCGATGATCCTGATGCGGATGGGCCGCGATCAAAATGCGCAGAAGGTGCTGAGCGAAACGCGGTCGATGGATCCGCTGGATATCTGGTGCCGGTATTTGGGGGTAGGGAAGATACCGGAAGATGGGCAGCTCAAGCTGGACTTGTCGCTGGACCTGATGCGCGCGGGACAGTATCAGGATGCGTATAACGTTTTGGGAAGAGTAAGCAATCGGATCAACGACGGAAGCGAAGCAATGAGGATGTATGCGCTGGGCTCGGTGTGTGCACGGCTGGGTCGCGAGGAGGAGCGGAGAGCTGCTTATCGTCGAGCCGCTGAAGCTTCCCCGGCGTATGTATTTCCGAGCCGGCTCGAGGAGATGCTGCTGCTGCAAGAGGCGATTGCAGCCAATCCGCAGGACGCGCGGGCGCATTACTACTTGGGTAATCTTCTCTACGACCGGCGCAGGCACGAAGAGGCCATCAAGTGCTGGGAGACCGCGGTCAGCCTCGATGGGAACTTTGCCACGGTTTGGCGGAACCTGGGCTTTGGATACTTCAACGTGCAGCACGATACGGAGAAGGCGCGCCAGGCTTTCGCGATGGCGCGATCATTGGCACCGCAGGATGCGCGCATTCTCTACGAACAAGACCAACTGCGGAAGCGGGTTGGAGAATCGCCGGAGCAGCGGCTTGCCGAGCTGCAAGCGGCACGAAGCCTGGTAGAGACGCGCGATGATCTGGTTGCGGAATACGCAGGTCTCTGCAATCAAACAGGCCGTCCAGCCGAAGCACTGGATGTGCTTTTGAGCAGGAAGTTTCAGCCGTGGGAGGGTGGGGAGGGCACGGTGATGGCGCAATTCGTCCGTGCGCATCTTCTGCTTGGCCGGATGGCGTTGGAGAAAGAGCAGCCTCAGTCTGCACTGGAACACTTCAACGCGTGCCTCCGGCCACCGGAGAGCCTGGGAGAGGCTTGGCATCCGCTGGCGAACCGAAGCCAGATCGAGTACTGGCTGGGAGTGGCGTACGAGGCGATGGGCGATGCTTCTCAAGCGCGGATTTCCTGGAGGCGCGCAGCCAGCAGGGAAGGGGACTTCGTCCAGATGCGTTCGCAGGCGGTGTCGGAGTCGACCTTCTGGAGCGGTCTGGCTTTGAAACGTCTCGGTGAACGTGACGAGGCGCTCGAGACTTTCAAGAAGATCCTCGACTACTCGATTCGTCTGGAACAAGAGCCAGCGAAGATCGACTACTTCGCAACATCGCTGCCGGCGATGCTTCTGTTTGAAGAGGACCTCGATGCTCGCCAGCGCATCGAAGCTACATTCCTGCGAGCTCAGGCAGCTCTTGGGCTTGGAGAAGCTGACCGTGCCATGCAGTTGCTGAGCAAGCTCGAGGAGCTCGACCACAATCATCCTGGGCCGTCGGATCTGCGGGCGGTTGCGGCCGAGCACTCGCTGTAAGTCTGACGCCGCGGTTGCGCAGTGCACGTACACGGCAATCCGCTCGCGAAGTGGCTGATGCCGGGCGCAGAGGCGTTACGGCTGGCGCTCTCATTTCTCTTTGAACGTTCCGAGCCGAGGCTGCGGCAGGCGGTTTCTCGGGTAGAGCCGCGCCTACGTCACGCTCGAATCGCTGCGTAAAACCTGGGAAATTCAGCAATTCTTCTGGGATCGACGCCGCGAATGCGATCGGCTGGCGGTTGGGGAGCACGTCCAGGCGCACTGCCCAGAGTGAGCGATTGCGGGGAATACAGGCGCCGAGCTGCCGTCCGGCTACGTACACGAAAAATCTCTTGACACCCGTTTTTGAATCCCCCTATAGTTGTCAGCGATTTGACCGGGAACGTACACGGTAATCGAGCGCGACGCCGAGGGCCTAAGTCGGGCAGGACGTTGGGGCGCTTTGGACGCGGGAGGAAAAGCAATGAGAACGACAAAGTTTACGCACAGGACTTGCCGGGCGCTCGTCTGGATGGTGCTCCTGGTTGCAGGGCTAATGGCTAGGGCGCAGGTGGATACGGGAACGATTTTGGGGACGGTTGCCGATTCGGCCGGAGCCGTGATTCCGGGCGCCGCGGTGACGGTGATCAATGTGCAGACCGCCGCCCGGCTATCGGCGACCACCAGTGCGGATGGAAGATTCGTCTTCACTCCGCTTCACATCGGCACCTACAGCGTGGTGGTGGAGGCCAACGGCTTCAAGCGGGCTACGGTGGACAGTGTGCAACTGAGCATTCAGCAGCAGGCGCTGGTGAATGTCACGTTGCGGCCGGGCACGGTCACGGAGAACGTGGAAGTGACGGAAGAGCCGCAGTTGATGCAGACGCAGAGCGGCTCCGTGGGACAGGTGATCGAAGAGAAGACGATCGAGAGCATTCCTTTGAATGGCCGCGATTACACCATGTTGGTGTTGTTGACGCCGGGAGTGACGATTCCTCAGCAGGGCGCGCGCGCCAGCAATCAGTTCGTGGCGAATGGGGCCCGCGTCGCGCAGAACGATTATCTGCTCGATGGCATCGACAACAACAGCAACAGCGTGGATTACCTTGACGGCAAGGCCGACGTGATCAAGCCGCCGGTGGATGCCATCGCGGAATTCAAGGTGATGACCAGCGACTTTCCTGCGGAGTTTGGGCGTGCGGGCGGCGCGATTGTGAATGCCACGCTGAAGTCCGGGTCAAACCGGTTCCACGGAGCGGTGTGGGAGTTCTTTCGGAACGATGTGCTGGACGCCTACAACGACTACTTTGTGCCGAATGCCACGAAGAGCCGTAAGCCCGAACTGCGGCAGAACCAGTTCGGCGCGACCGCGGGTGGGCGCATTTGGAAAGACAAGACCTTCTGGTTTGCGGACTACGAAGGCACTCGGATCTTGAATGGAGCAACGGCAGCGGGTATGACTGTGCCGACGGCGGCAGAGGCCAGCAGCGGGTTCACGAACTTCCAAGACATCATGGGAGCGGCTGGGACCTCTACTCGCACGGACTTGCTGGGTAGAACCTTCGAGACGGGACAGATCTTTGACCCGGCCACCACGCGTTCGGTGGCCGCGGGGCAGATGGATCCTGTGACGGGCATGGTGGCGACGGGAACTGGCTATGTGCGAGATCCGTTTGCCAACAATCAGATTCCTGCTAATCGGCTGGATTCCAACGCGATCAAGCTGATGCAGCTTTACCCGGCGCCCACGACCTCAGGCGCGCTGTATAACTTCAGCACGGTCACGAATGACAGCAACAACACAAGTACTGCCGATCTGCGTCTGGATCAGCACTTCCGCGATGAGGACCAGCTCTTTTTTCACTATGACTACATCAGCAGCGTGCGGGTCGTGCCTCCGCCGTTCAAGGGTGTAGCAGATGGTGGCGGCTATGGCGCGGGAACGGAGATCTACAACGTGCGCGGCTTTGCATTGGGCTACACGCACATGTTCTCGCAAACGCTGATCAATGAGGCTCGCCTGGGGTACACGCGTGGGCACGACACGAGAAATCCGGCGGGAGACAGTACGATGGGAATTCCCGCGCAGTTTGGAATCGCCGGTGTGCCCCAGCTGCCCCTCAATGGCGGCTTGCCGTATCTCGGCATCGGCGGCTTGAGCAACCTGGGCGGATCGGGCTGGCTACCCGGCAATCGGTTCAGCGACACCGAGCAGATGACGGAAAACCTGACGAAGGTTTATCACAAGCACACTTTCAAAACGGGCGCTGAGTTCCAGTATGTGTATTTTCCCTGGCTTGCTCCGCCTGCATCGAAGGGCAACTTCTACTTTGATGGCAACTACACTTCGATTCCGCAGCAGGCGGACTGGTCCACGGGCAGAGCACAACTGCTGGTGAGTCCGGAGAAGGCGACCGTGCCGAACGGGGTAGATTACTCGGGCGGCATGGACCAGATCTACGCTTCCAACTTTGGCACGGTCCATGCTAATCGCAACTACTTCGGCGCCTACTTTCAAGATGACTGGGCAGTGCTGCCCAAGCTCACACTGAACCTGGGTCTTCGCTGGGAGCACTTCGGGCTGACTGGCGAAGCGGGCGGAGCGCAGGCGAATTTTGTGCAGCCTTCGCTGACTTCAAGCCAGGGCGCGGAACTGATCATGACAGCGGGGCATAAGAACAACCCCGCGCTCTCGCAGAGCTTTACCGATGCTTTGGCGAGAGACGGCATTGCGCTGGTCTATACGGATAAGTATGGAACCGGGCTAGGAAGAATTCAGAAGCTCAACTTCGCCCCAAGGTTTGGCTTTGCTTACTCCTTCACACCCAAGTGGGTACTTCGCGGCGGCTATGGAATCTTCTATGGAGCGTTTGAGAACCGCGGCGGCTATCCGAGCCTGGGTTACAACTATCCGTTCCAATACGAAGTGGGTCTTCAGGACTATGCCAACGGCGGCATCTCGACGGTCACGCCGGTCCTGTACACGAATGGATCGACGGGCACGCTGGAGAACGGCATGGCGGGCATCGAACTGGATCCTTCCAAGGTCAGCTATAGTGGCTTGACGTTCAGAGGAATTCAGTTGAACTATCAGACGCCGTACTCTCAGGGCTTCAATCTGACGGTGCAATATCAGCTCACCGAACGCGATTCTCTCGCAGCGGGCTACGTTGGGTCGAGGGATCGTCACCTCGAGGCTTCGCAAGGGGAAAACAACGTCACCAAACTTCTGCCGCCGGGGACGCCTACAACCCCGTACATTCCGTTCCCTGATTTTGGCGCGGGATCTCCGTACTTCGCCACCGCAGGCAACAGCAGTTACAACTCGCTGCAGACCAACTGGACTCATCGTTCGCAAAGAGGCTTGAACACCCTGGTGGGATACACCTACGCAAAGGCGCTGACCGATGCGGGCGACTCACTCAGCAATGGTGGAGTGGCGGGCTATCGCGCCCCGGCGATTGCGGGCATTAAGTATGACACCGGGCTCGCTTCGTTCAACATTACTCACCAGTTCGTGGGCAGCGGAACGTACGAATTGCCTTTCGGCCGCGGCAAACAGTATCTGAGCTCAATTAATCGGGCGACCGATGCGCTGCTGGGCGGCTGGAGCATGAACGGAGTTCTCACGCTGGACAGCGGCCAACCTCAGACCATCGGAAGCCAGATCAACACGGGATCCGGTATCAACGCTTACGCTGTAGTGGTTCCTGGAGTGAAGAAGTATCGTGGGGGCATTGGCGGGTTCTACAATCCTGCCGCATTCAAGAACCCTCCGGTGGTGACGGCCATTGGGCAATCAGATCTATCGCCGTTGGGTGGACCACCAACCCAGGTCAATGGCCCCGGTTACAAGGACTTCGACTTCTCTCTGTTCAAATCCTTCACGGTGACCGAAGGAACGCACGCAGAGTTCCGGGCTGAGGCCTTCAACCTGAGCAACACTCCGAGCTTCAGCTTGCCGTCCGTGACGAACTATCTGGACACCGTCAACTTCGGCAAGATCACTTCAACCCGCAGCAATTCGCGCGAACTGCAGCTTGCACTGAAGTACTACTGGTAGATCGGCCAAGGTCCGGGTGAGGCGATGTCTTACCCGGGCCGGGTTTTTCGCTGGAAGAGACAGACCCACTTGGAAGTAATTGTCCCGCTGCGATGCCGATGAGGTCAGCAGGCGGGATGGTCCTCAGGAGCAAACCGTGCGCGCAGGCCTACAGCGATTCGCGATCGTAGTTCTAGTGTTCCAGGCGGCGTGTGGGGTCGCACAGTCCTCAACGAACGCGCAGAGTGCAGAGGGAAAAGGTAGCTCCAGCGCGCACACACACAGCTTGAGGGCCGAAGTTGAGGAGAGGCGAGGCGATCCCGCCGGGGCCGTGCGCGAGTATTATGAGGCCGCTCAGATCGATCCCTCGGAATCCAACATTTTTGATTTGGCGGATAGCCTTCTGCAGCACAAGAAGTATTCCGGCTACCTGGCGGAGGCGGTGAAGTACTTCCGGTATGGGGTCTCGAAGTTCCCCCGTTCCTCAAAGCTGATGGTGGGCCTGGGCGTAGCTCTCTATGCCTCGCAGGAGTACGACGAAGCCGTCAAAGTTCTGTGCGCGGCCGTTGATCTCGATCCTGCGGACCAGCGCCCGATAACGTTTCTCGGCATGGCTCGAAAAGTATCGTCTGAACTCGCGGCCCAAGTCACGGAGCGATTGCGAGCGTTTGCCGAACGATATCCGAACAATGCCGCTGCGAATTACGAGTACGCCATGAGCCTATGGGAGCAGGCAAAAGGGGAGCAGGAAAAGAACGTGTCAGAGATTACGGCTCTTCTGCAACGATCCTTGAAAACAGCGCCGGGCTGGTATGAACCTCACTATCAGCTGGGGATTGTTTACGAGAGCCAGGAGAGATATGCCGATGCCGCTCGTGAGATGCGTAAAGCTGCAGAGCTGGAGCCTGGGTTCAAGCCTGCACACTTCCACCTTGCCGGGCTTTACAAGCGATTGGGAGACAATGCACGCGCTATTGAGGAGTCGAAGCGCGCTCAGGCGCTCGACAACGCCCAGATTAAAAGTGAGATTCTGCAGCCTCGAAATTAGGAGCGCCGAGTGTTCATCCTGAAGGAAATGCTTCAGCCAGCCACGGAGATCAGTTCAACAATGCTGCGAGTCGATTCATCTGAGAGGAAAGACGTGCCCACATACAGACCCCGCTGGATTAGCCCACCATCCCGCGCTCTTCGCCGAGGGATTTACGCTTTGGCGGTGATTGCGCTTAGTTGCGTTGTTCCGCAGTTGCTGATCAGTCAGCAGATTGAGATCAAACTCGATGGGACGGCCACAGGTCGCGCCTTCGACGGGTTGGGTGCGGTGAGTGCAGGGGCCTCTTCTCGATTACTCATTGATTATCCCGAGCCACAGCGTAGCCAGATTCTCGACTACCTCTTCAAGCCTGGATACGGCGCTGCTCTGCAGCACCTGAAGGTAGAGATCGGCGCCGACGTGAACTCTACAGACGGTTCAGAGCCAAGCTTTATGCGCACTCCTGAGGATTACAACTCGACGCGCGGCTACGAGTGGTGGCTGATGGCGGAGGCGCATAAGCGCAATTCCGATATCGTGCTCGAAGTACTTCCCTGGGGCGCACCCGGGTGGGTAGGGAAGGGAGACTCACTGTACACGCCGAAGATGGCGAAGTACGTAGCGGAGTTCATTGAAGCAGCCCAGAAGGATTACCACCTCAAAATAAGCTACACGGGCGTGTGGAACGAGAAGGTCTACGATGCGCAGTACGTACGCGATCTCGCAGAGCAGCTGAAGGCGCATCACCTTAGCACGAAGATTGTTTGCTGCGATGAGTATATCGGCGAAGGGGCGGGGCAATGGGCGATTGCCGATGAGATGCTGAAAGATCCTTCGCTGGCTGCCGACATCGCGGTGATTGGCGTGCACTATCCCAAACAAAACGAGAAGATCACCACCACAGAAGCCGCGCGCAGAACGAAGAAGCCGCTCTGGTCCACGGAGGATCAGCCGAACGGTGGTGGAGGGCCATTCGTAAGCCGCGACTGGGCAGTGGGAGGCAAGATCCTTGCGCATCTCTATAACCAGAACTACCTGGAAGGATCGCTGACCTCTACGGAGATCTGGAGCCCGGTTACTTCCTACTACGACAATCTTGCGGCGCCGAACTCCGGATTAATGTATGCGAACACACCGTGGTCGGGGCACTACGATGTGCAGGGGACGATCTGGTCGACTGCGCATACGACGCAGTTCGCGCAGCCCGGCTGGCAGTATCTTGATTCAGCTTCAGGGAGTTTACCGGGGCAAGGAAGCTACGTGGCTCTGCGCTCTCCCAACCACAAGGATTGGAGTATCGTTCTCGAGACGATGCATGCCACCCAGCCGCAGAGCATCGCGTTCACGGTGGCTGGTGGGCTTCGAGGATCGGATGTGTATGTTTGGGAGACCAACGACGCGCACACGTTCGAGCGGGTTGCGGTTCTGCATCCAGCGAATGGAAGGTTCTCCTATACCTTCGATCCCGATTCGCTCTACTCATTGACGACGACCACGGGACAGGGCAGAGGCACCGCGGTTCCTCCTGCGGCGAAGGACTTTCCACTTCCCTACGAGGACAGGTTCGAACAAACGGAGATGGGGCATTCGCCGAGATATCTCTCCGATCAGGATGGCGCTTTCGAGGCGCATCCTTGCAAGGGCCGTTCTGGATCATGCCTTGAGCAGGTCATCACCACCAAGCCGATTCCGTGGGGGCCGCTCCCCGATCCCTTCACGATGGCGGGAGATGCGGGATGGAAAGACTACAGCGTTGCCGCCGACGTGCGCTTCCTCTCTAACTCGCCGGCCGTGCTGATGGGACGCATTGATTCGGCGGATGTTTTTCAGGATGGCAAGGCGCGCTGGCCGAGTGGCTATGTGCTCACGGTGCAGCCTGATGGAGCCTGGCAGATCATCTCAGCCGAGTTCAAGAAGCCGGTGGTGGTTCTGAAGTCGGGATCAGCTCACATTGATGCGAACGCCTGGCACCATGTAGAGCTGCACTTCCATGGTCAGCAAATCGAGGCGCGCCTGGATGGCGAGGTGCTCGCTTCTGCCGATGACTCCACCCACGCTCACGGCATGTTTGCGTTGGGCAGCGGCTGGGACCACGTTCAGTTCGATAATCTTGCGGTTACGGGCGACTGAGCTACTAAACCAATCCGGCACGATGGAACTCACTCCCGAGGAGATGACATGCGATTGCTCTGCAAATTTCGTGCGCACAGAAGGCCGAAGGCTATTTCGACGGCAGCAGTTGTCTTTGTAGTTCTAGGCGTTGCCTCCGCTCAGACGGTGACTATTGATGCGTCGATGTCCAATCAGACGCTAGAGGGTTGGGGAACTTCGCTTGCATGGTTTGCCAACGGTGTGGGGGGCTGGAGCAATTCGACGAACTACAACGGCCTGATGAATGCTCTTTTCAGCCCATCCTCGGGACTTGGCCTGAGTTATATGCGCTACAACATCGGCGGCGGTGATGATCCCTTGTGTGGGACCTCAGGGCACTACGCCTGTATCTCAACGCCCAGCCACGCGGTGCCTGGCTACGAGCCGACGGCGGGCAATTACGACTGGACGCGGGATAGCAATCAACGTCGCGTTGCCGCGTCTGCGCAATCGTTGGGAGCGAACCTGTTTGAAGCCGTTTCTTATTCTGCCCCTTATTGGATGACGATCAGCGGAACGAGCCAGGGCGGTGCCAGTGGCGCGGAGAATCTTGCGAGCACCTACTATGGATCGGGCGGTGGCACTTTTGCCGACTACCTCACGACGGTGGCAAGCCAGTTCAGCAGTAACTGGGGAATCACCTTCCATCACGTGGAACCGCTCAACGAGTCTGGCCAGAACTGGTGGGTCGCGGGAGATCAAAAGCAGGAAGGATGCGCCTTCAGCCTTGCCCATCAGCAGACTATGATTCAGAACCTTGCGGCTTCGCTGGCTGCCAAGGGACTGAACGCAACCCAGGTTGCAGCAATGGACGAATACCAGGAGGGTGTGCTGAATCCGACCGCCGGCACGACGGCGAACGAATTTTACAACTATAGTTCGGCCACGGTAGGCGATTTTACAGCGCTGAATACGCATGGCTATTCCTCCACGCTGGGGAGTGTCGCTCTGGCCACCGCCGCACAACATGCCGGCAAGCGAATCACGATCTCGGAATGGGGGAGCAGCGATACCAGTGGTAAAGACCTGTCGAACCAGATTCTTGCCGACATGAGCCTTACCCGCGCCGTGGCATGGTCGATCTGGCAGCCGGACTGGCCAGGGCTGGCAAACATCGACTACACGGGACAGACCTACAGCCTCAACGAGGCTTATTACGTGTTTGGGAATTACGCGAAGTTCATCCGTCCTGGGTATCAGTTTGTGGCGATCTCCGATCCACAGTCTTTGGCCGCTTTCAATCAGCAAAAGAATACGCTGGTAATCGTCACACAGAATTGGACGAACAACAGCCGCACTGTGAACTACCAGCTATCGAACTTCACGAATACCGGAAGCTCTGCCGCGGTGTATCAGACCTCGTCATCGCAGCAGCTCGCATCGCTGGGGAGTATCGCAGTTTCTGCCGGCGGCTTCTCTTCCACCGTGCCTGCGAACTCGGTCACGACGTATGTCATCCAAAACACTTCGTACGCGCCGGCAGCCACTACGGTGAATGACAACACCACTGGCACGGGTCTGAATCAGTTCAGCTATCAAGGTACCTGGAGCTACTACAACGCACAGAGCGGTGCCTACAACAGCGACAACCACTGGAGTAGCACCACGAACGATAGCTACACGTTGCAGTTCAATGGCCAACAGGCGCGGGTGTACGCATCGATGGCGCCGAACAATGGCATTCTTGCCTTCTCTATCGATAACGGGGCAGAAACCTACTTCGATGCTTATGCGGCAATGCGGGTGGATGATGTACTGCTCTTCGCGACTCCTACCCTTGGCAACGGACTACACACCTTGAAGGTGCGGGTGACCGGATTGAAGAATCATGCATCGAGCGGCTATAACGTGCCGGCCGATCGGGTGGATGTGGTGGGCAGTGGCAGCGAAGTTGGGCAAAGCATCTACAAGATCGTGAATGTAAGTAATGGCAAGGACCTGGAGGTTAACTCTGCGAGCCTGGCCGATGGCGGCACCGTCGATACTTACGCCGATGTTGCGGGCGCTAACAATGAGCACTGGAACCTGATGGCAGTGGGCGACGGATCTTATCGCGTCGTCAATGTAAACAGCGGCCTAGACCTAGAGGTGCACGGCGCCAGCACCAGCAATGGGGCGAGCGTGGATCAATGGGAGGATAGCGGTTCCACCGCGACCAACGAGCACTGGAGACTTGTCCCGGTTAGCGGCGGATATCGCATTGTGAACGTAAACAGCGGGCTCGATCTGGAAGTGAACGGAACCACGGGCGCAGTCGATCAGTGGCAGGACGTCTCCGGCGCCAACAACGAGCATTGGACGTTGACCCTGACCAACTGAGGACGAGCAGCGAAAGCAGATCACTCGAGGTGCGAGGTGACGCTGCGGAAGGCGACCGCGCAGTCGTGCAGATCTTCCCGCTCCGCGGCGGCAA
>CBJOJD010000010.1:0-36529 GCA_966443485.1 uncultured bacterium
GCCGGGCGCTATCCACCAGAATCTTGCCCGGACTCGCCGGGACGAAGCGGGAGCCCGTCCACCGAAAGAGATTCTCATCGGTGGCGGCCCAAATGGTGCCATCAGGATCAGAGACGATGGCCGCGATATCCAGCCCGAGCAGGCCCTGGTCAGGCCCGAAGCGTTGGAAGCCGGAGCCCAGGAAGCGATAGGCGGCGTCTTCGGTGGCTACCCAAAGAAAGCCATCGCGATCGGTGGTCATCGCGCGAGTCGACAGATTCCTCAATCCCTCCGCTTGGCGGAAGGCTCGGGACGCATATTGCTGCGCGGGGCTGGAGACCGCCAGCGCTATCCAACATGCAACTACGCGGATGAAAGTGGGCGAAGGCAAAATGGACCCTTGAAAGCCGACCACCTATGCTAAGACGCGCTCAGGTGAATGAAGTACGAACTTTCATAGTGTAAGATCGGCAGTTCACCAGATCGCATCAATCGATTTCGGGTTCCGAGCCGTTTTAACGTGCAAAATCCAGGGCTGAACATTGGTCTGCTCAAATTTCCTGATCACAAATACGGAACTCCGCCCCCGGTCCGGCCACGACAGCACCGGTCAGAGGGCGGAGTTCCGGGGTAACTACTTGGGATTGGCGATCCGGACCAGCAGGACGTCGTGGTGCGCTAACTCCAACGGCATGTTCTCAGTAAGCCGGACCTGTTTGCCCGTCCAAAGGTCCTTGCCCTCTTGAGCGCCGTGCAGGCCCAGTTTGGCCAGATCGAGGTGGAACGGGTGGGTCGAGTAGCGGTCGCTGCCCACGTTCAGTACGGCCACTGCGACGGCCCCGCCGGAGAGGTGCTTGAGCCACACCTCCACTTCGCCTTCGCTATAGACCCGCGCCGCCTGTTTGCCCAGCTTGTCCTGGTCGATGGCGATGACATCGGGGTTGGTGAGGATCTCGCGGATCTCCGGCTTCATGTTGGGCAGATCGTTGCCGGCCAGCAGCGGCGACGAGAGCATCGCCCACAGGGAGAAGTGCGAGCGGTTTTCGGCTAGCGACAGCTTGCCATTGCCTACTTCCAGCATGTCCGGATCGTTCCAATGGCCCGGTCCGGCGTACTTTTGCAGTCCCTCCTGCTGGCTGAGGATCGCGTAGATCCTATCCCAGTTGGCCTCGATGTCGCCGGTCGTGCGCCACAAGTTTCCGCCGATACCGGGTGCCCACTCCCAAACGCTGTCCCAACCGTACTGGCAGAAGGAGTAGACGATCGGACGTCCGGCGGCTTTCAGCGCCTTCCCCATCTTGTCGTAGGCCGCATACATCAGGCGCATCTGCTCGGCTTTATCGTTGGGAGCCTGCTTCTGCATGACCGCGGGGATAAAGCTGCACAGGTCGTACTTCAGATAATCGATACCCCACTCGGCGTACATTTTGGCGTCCTGCTCCTCGTGACCATAGGAGCCCTCATAGCCCGCGCAGGTCTTGGGTCCGGGAGACGAGTAGATGCCGATCTTCAGGCCTTTGGAGTGGACATAGTCCGCCAGCGCCTTCATGTCGGGGAACTTCTGGTTGGTGTGCAAGACGCCATTCTCGTCGCGCTTACCCTCCCAGGTGTCGTCAATGTTGACGTAGATGTAGCCTGCGTCTTTCATGCCGGTGGCCACGATCTGATCGGCTGCGGCCCGCACGCCGGCGTCGTCCACCTTTTCGGCGAAGTAGTTCCAGCTATTCCAGCCCATAGGCGGAGTTTGCGCTACTTGAGGATTGCTGGACTGCGCTTTAGGCGCGGTCGGAAATGAAAGGCACAGGGCTGCTACTAGAGCCAGCGAACAGGGAGTGATCGAGCGCATTGGGGATTCTCCTGGAAACGGTTTCAGTGCGCCATCCTACCCTGCTGACCGGGCTCACCGCAATGCTGTCCTGTGATACGTCGCTGAGCCCGTGCTTCCGGACCTATAATCGGGTCTCGCAGCGCATTCAACCAATAAAGGACACGCCTTGCCCGCTTCCCGTCGAGAGTTCCTCACCTCTAGTTCGCTTGCCGTGCTTGCTGCGGCCCTGATTCCGGCGGGCGATGCTCAAGCCCCCTCGTCACAGCCCTCGACCCCGGGTGCGCCGCCTGCCTTCGGAACTGCTTCTGCGGTTGGTCCTGAGGTCTCGCCGGGCACATTTGAAGAGGCGGAGAAGCTCGTCCAGATTCACATGACTCCCGCCCATCGCGAGGAGGCTGCGCAGAACTGGCGGGTGCAGATGGCGCCCAACTATGAGCTGCGGGTTGGCCCCCGCAAGGTGGAACTGGAACCGGCGCTGCAGCCCGCCACTCTGTGGAATCCTGCCATCCCCTCGGCGTCTTTGCCGGAGAAGCGTGCGCATCAGTTCGTGCGCAGTGCGGGAGCCGGCAATCCCCTCCCGGCGAGCGAGGAGGAGATTGCTTATGCACCGGTGACTCAGCTCTCGCGATGGATTGAATCGCGCGCAATCACTTCAGAGCGTCTGACGCAAATCTATCTCGACCGCATCGCACGCTTTGATCCGCAGCTGCATTGCGTCATCACTCTCACCCGCGATCACGCTCTCGAGGAGGCTCGCCGCGCCGACAAGGAGATTGCGGCCGGCCATTATCGCGGGCCGCTCCACGGAATTCCGTGGGGAGCCAAGGACCTGCTGGACACCGCCGGTATCGCGACGACGTATGGTGCGGAACCCTACCGCGATCGCGTGCCGAAGGAAGACAGTGCGGTGGTAAAGCGCCTCAATGAGGCCGGTGCTGTGCTGATCGCGAAGCTCAGTCTGGGGGCTCTGGCCCTCAATGACGTGTGGTTTGGCGGCCAGACCATGAATCCCTGGCTGCTGGAAGAGGGCTCATCGGGCTCGAGCGCAGGACCCGGTGCAGCCACAGCTGCGGGCCTGGTGGGCTTTGCGGTGGGCAGCGAAACGGGAGGCAGCATCGTTAGCCCTTCCATGCGCTGCGGTGTGACCGGCTTGCGTCCGACCTATGGACGTGTGGCCCGCACCGGCGCGATGACCCTTTGCTGGTCTCTGGATAAGCTGGGTCCCATGGCTCGCAGCGTCGAGGACACCGTGCTTGTCCTAGATGCGATCAGCGGGCCTGATCCAGGCGACCTGGCAAGCGTCCCCAGTGCGCTTTCGTTCCACGCAGGTGCGAGCGTGAAGGGACTGCGCGTCGGGTATTTTCCCGCGTGGATGAAGGAGGCGCCTGCCACTGACGTGGATCGCGCGGCCCTGGAAACGGTCAAGCGGGTTGGTATGGAGCCTGTTGAAGTCTCTATCCCAGACTGGCCCTATGACTCGCTCAACCTCATACTTTTCGCCGAAGCCGCAGCTGCCTTTGACGAACTCGTGCAAAGCGGCAAGCTGGATGAGCTCAAGATGCAGGTGCCTGACGCGTGGCCCAACGTCTTCCGCCAATCGCGTTTTCTTTCGGCTGTAGATTTCGTCCAGACTGACCGATTCCGGCGCAAGGTGGCACAGGAGATGAGCCGGGTATTCTCCCATGTTGACCTGCTCCTGGTGCCCTCGCTTCGCGACGAGATGCTGGTGATCACGAACAATACCGGACACCCCTCCTTGACCTTGCGTGCCGGGTTTGTGGAAGTATCGGAGGCACGCAGCGATTGGGCTCCCGACCCCAAGCACCCCCTGCCTAAGTTCTCGCCGCCCCGCCGCGTGCCGCATGGAATTACCCTCATCGGCCGTCTCTTCGATGAGGGCACGCTGGCTCAAGCTGGAATGGCACTGGAGGCTGCATTCAATGTGGCCGGGGAGCATCCGCCTGGCTTCTAGGCACTCTTCCAACCAGAAATTCCTCATGCGCGGCAGCATTTTGGCATCTGACCAAGGGAGGTTCTCTCGAGTCACTTGCCAGACTGAGTGAACCGGGAGAGCCATGCTTGCCCGCAAAACACACGCACAATACGCTGCTTCGACTGGTCGCCATCTTCAAGTTGCTCAAGGCAACAGCGCTGATCCTGACCGGAATTGGGATCTTGAAGTTGATGCACAACGACGTGGGCAGCACTGTGCAGCATTGGGTGACGAGGCTGGGCCTCGATCCCGGCCGCCACATCGTGGGCTTGGCCATTGAGAAGGTCACTACGATACCGCGCAGCAAGATCCGTGAGCTCGGAATCGTCAGCTTCATCTACGCCGGCTTGTTCATGACCGAAGGCATCGGCCTCTGGCTCCTGAAGCGCTGGGCTGAATGGTTCACGGTGATCATCACCGGTTCGCTGCTGCCGATTGAGATCTACGAAATCGTGCGCCGGCCGACCGCCATACGCGTGGGCGTACTGCTGCTCAACGTTGCCGTGGTGGTCTACCTGATCCGCCGGATCGTCGTGGAATCCCGTGCTGAAAAGGATAGAAGCTCAGATGAGCTGCGCGATTGACTCCGGCGCCTCGTAGCGTGGCGTGGTCGACATGACGGCGTGGACCTGTTCCACGCCCCGGATTCCTCCGCGCGCTCCCGAACAGGTGCAGTTCAGCGCGGCGGCCGCACAGGCGAAATCCAGTTGCTGCTCCAGCGTCCAGTTATTGAGCATGCCGTAGATGAAACCGGCGTGGAAGATGTCGCCTGCGCCGGTCGTATCCACTACTGAGACGCGGTAGGCGGGCCGGTGGCATAGACGTTTGCCGTCCCAGGCAATCACGCCGTCGGGGCCTAAGGTTGCGGCCGTGAGCTTACAGCCAAACTCGGTGTAGATCCTGCGCAAGGCAGTTTCAAGATCCCGCTCTCCCGTCAGCCGGGTGGGGAAGTCGCGACTCACAATCAGGTAATCGATATTCTGAATGAGGTCCTCGACACCCTCGTAGATCTCATCCAGATCCGCGGTCACGGGGATGCCGGCTTCCTGCGCCCAGCGTGCTGCGCAAGTGGCTGCCGCAGTCTCGTAGCCGTCTACATGGAGAGCACGGGCTTGGCGGATCCAGGAGCGATCCAAATCTTCGGGACGCAGTAGCAGCCGCTCGTCGCGCCGGCACAAGACGGTGCGTTCGCCCCCATCGTCCACAAGGATGAGAGACTGCGGGCTCATTGCGCCTGCAACTTCTACCAGCTTTGCATCCACCCCGGTGCGCGTGAACTCGGCGCGATGCAAGCGAGCCGCATCGTCGTCGCCCAGCTTGCCGACATAACGGGTCATCAGACCCCAGGTCTGGCAGGCGATCACTGCGCTGGCGGTCTGCCCGCCAGGCATGAGCGCGGACGCGCTGTACTCCGTCTTGGAGCCGCGTTCGGGAAACTTCGAAACAGGAATAAGGGTGTCGGTAGCGTTCAATCCAACGCCCACCAGGTCCACCATGAACTCACCGGGCATACTCACCATGTTAAAGCGCTTTGCCCGGCGGCAGAACCCGGACTATGGCTTCGATGGCGGAGAAGGGGCCGATAGTCGCTTGGAAGCGTCAAAATACCCGGAATCGCACTCCACTGGAGATGCTCAGGGAATTCATCGCCCCGAAGGTGAACTGCGGCCAATACTGATATTCGAAGTCGACGGCGCGCAGGTTCATGCGCCGGCTAAGCCGGTAGTCCAGGCCCGCCCCTGGAGCCATTACGAAATAACTGCCGTGGGCGTAGTTATAGGCGAAGTTGAACTCGCCGAGGCCGCCCAGAGCCTTCACATAGGGTTGAAACTGGCCCGTATTGAAGTGGTAGCGAACTCCGGCCAGGTAGGTTTCCGCGTGCACATTGGCGGTCTGGTGATACTCCAGCCAGCGGCCTTCCGCCTCGATACCGAAGCGGCGAATGGTATCGGAATCAACCCAGCCGGTGATGCCCAGCATCTTGCGATTGCCGTACTGCAGGGTGGCACCCGACACCGAGACTCCCGCCCAGACGAAGGCACGTCCCGCGTCGGCCGACTCCACAACCTGCGCTGTCGCCACCGCGGGCGCCTTCCCGAAGAGCAGCAGGATCAGGCCTATCCAGAACAACTTACGGACCGCGCTGCGAGGGCCTTCAGGGGTTTGAGTTCCGGTCGCTGGGGACATGTTCATTCTCTTCCGATGCCTCTTCGGTGAAAGACCTGCTACGGCGAGGGGTCTGTCTCGGTCCGTCTGTTGCGTTGCGGCGGCTGAACGCCAACTCTGGGGCAGCCGCCTTCTATCACTTGGTAATAGTCAAGGGGACACTCTGATAGTGCGAGATGTTGCTGCTCGTGCCCACTCCACCTATTTGAATCGTATAGCTGCCGGGGGCAGCGCTGGACTGACTGTAGCCTCCACATCCTGTCACCGCGCAAGCGCCAGCCAGGAACAGCAGGCAGATCACCGTGAGCCAGGCCGTATGCCGCCTCCGGAACCGCCATGCGAACCACCCGAACAGCAGGCCCGGTGGCAAGAACAGGCCTGCCAACTGGGCACTGTTAGTGCCGGGTCGTTGAGCGCTAGCCGACTGCCCGCCGCTCAGGGGGTTGTTGGTGTCAATCGTAACCTGCACGGTCTGCTGCGCGCCTGGCTTCAAGGTGATGGTATCGGCCGAGAAATGGCAGTTGACCGCCGCCGGCAACGACAGACAGCCCATGCCAATCGTGTCCGTGAATCCGCTCGCCGAGGTGAAGGTGACATTGAGGGTGATGTTTTGCTTGGTGGGAATGGACACACTGCCGGGCGAGACTCCAACCGCGAAGTTCACGGGTATGGAAGAGACAGACAGTGCAGGAGAATCGGAAGGGGCATGGATGGTATCGCCCGCATAGCTGGCCACGATGCTGTGATTCCCCGGCGAAAGATCCGGCGTGAGCGTTGCCACTCCGGTTGCGTCCACCGTGGCTGCACCGATGATGCTCGAGCCGTCCTTAAAAGTCACTACCCCTGAAGGCATCGGGCCACTGGCTCCTAATACGGTTGCGACCAGCACCACTTGAGGCGTCGCCCCCCCGGTCGTGCTCTGGCCGAGCCCGGTTGTCGTTGGAATCGCCTGGATCACCTGAGAGATGCCGGTGGAGCTGCTGCCATGATCGCTGGCGTCGCCCGCATAGGTCGCGGAGATCGTATGCGAGCCGACCGCCAGCGAGGAGTCCGCAAACGTGGCGGTTCCGCTCGCGGAGAGCGTTGCGGAGCCCGCGTTCGCTCCGTCCACCAGGAAGGAAACTGTGCCTGTGGGGATGCCGCCGTTGCTGGTGACGGTTGCCGTGAACGTCACGGTGGAGAGTACGTAGGCCGGCGATCCGCTGCTCGTCACCTTCACGGCAGTGTCGGCAAGGACTACCGCAAAGGCCAGCGGAGTCGATGTGCTCGATGAGTCATTCGCATCCCCCCCATACGAGGCGGTGAGTGCATGCGCGCCGGGAGCAAGAATGGTCGAGAAGTTTGCCACGCCGTTTGCTCCAACGGCGGCCGAACCCAGAGCGGTGGCTCCATCTTTGAAGGTGACGGTCCCGGTGGGGGGTCCCGAACCGGCAGTGATAGTCACCGTCGCAGTGATCACTACGGCTTTACCGGCAATTCCGGGCGAGGGAGCCGCGGAGATTCCCGTCGCTGTCTGAGCCAGGTTGACTTGCTGGATGATGGGACTCGATGTGGCTGGTCCGGCGTTCGCGTCGCCGAGATAGGCAGCGGTAATCGCATGGCTTCCCGCGGACAGACTCGCGGTTGTGAATGCCGCGGTGCCTGAGGTTCCCACGATCGTCGCGGAACCAATCTTTTTCCCTCCGTCCAGGATGTTCACTGTGCCGGTCGGGGCCAAGGTGCTGCCGGAAACGACAGAGGCGGTAAACGTCACTGGTGAACCGAAGTTCGATGGGCTTCCAGAGCTCGCAACGGTTACTTGAGAGGCGGCCTGCACATCCTGGGTGAGTGCTGACGACACGCTTCCGAGGATGTAGTTGTTGGCGTCGCCACTATACGTCGCCGTGATGGAATGCGCTCCATCGCTCAGCGTCGACGTCGTGAACGTTGCCACGCCCGCGGTGTTCAAATTCACGGTTGCCAGCGGCGTGGTGCCGTCGCTGAAGAGAATGGTACCGTCCGGGGTGATGCCGCCTCCGCCCGGTGCGGACACCGTTGCGGTGAAGGTTACCGAGCCGCCGAGCGCGGAGGGATTGGATGAAGAGGAGAGCGCCGTGCTGGTGGCCTCCCGCACAACCTGGGAGACTGCCGTTGACGTGCTCGCGAAATGTCCGCTGTCTCCGCTGTAGGCAGCAGTGATCGAATGCGTTCCCACCGTCAGCGACGGGATGGAATATGTGGCCACTCCAGAGGTCAGCGTGGCATTCGACTGCAGCACTGTACTGCCGTCGTAGAAGGTCACCGTGCCGGTGAGGGCGCCGGTGTTAGCGCCCGTGGTGACCGTGGCCGTGAAGGTCACAGAGTTGCCGTAGTTTGACGGGTTCAGGCTGGATGTGAGCGTCACCGTGGTGGAGTTGACGGGAGTCGCGTCGCCGATCAGCTCAATGTCCAAGGGAGAATTGACGGTCTGTCCATCAACATCGATGTTGGCCACCAGCGGATTGCCTGAAACCGTCGGCGCGAACTCTGCATTGATGGTGCAATCGGAGTTGACCGCCAGCTGTGAGCTGAGACTGCAGGTCGTCGAAGCCACCTGGGCATTGGCATCCGGCGTGATCGAGACGATGGTGAGCGGTAAATTGCCGTCGTTCTCTACCGTTTGAGGCTGAGAAGCCGAAACATCGCCCTGGCGCGTCGGCGTGCCGAGATAGTCGAGGATGGCCAGGTTGCTCTGGATATCCTCAATCCACATGTAGTAGTAATCCGCGAAGTAGACATTCCCTTTACCATCGACGGCGATGCCGATCGGGGCATAAATCTGAGCCGGCACCGGGCTGCCTGAACTGTTCAATACATATCCGGCATTGGTGAGGGCGATGGAGATGATGATTCCAGTAGAGGAGTTCACCTTCCGTATTGCGCCGTTTTGCGTATCGGCGATGTAGACGTTCCCGGCCGCATCGGTCGCTACACCGGACGGGGTGTTGAGATGTGCTGCGGTGGCAAGATACTTGTCGCCCGAATACCCGGGGGTTCCGTTGCCTGCGTAGGTCGTGATGATACCCGCGGTATCCACTTTGCGGATGCGATTATTGCCGGAGTCCGCGATGTACATGTTGCCGCTGGGGTCGAAGGCCACCGCGTAGGGCAGGTTGAGTCCCGCAGCCGTAGCCAGGCCGTTGTCTCCGGAGTAGGTTCCCTTGCCATCTCCGTTGCCGCTGGCGGCACCGTTTCCGGCGATGGTTGTGAGCACACCGGTTGAGGCCGTCAGCTTGCGGACCACCTGATTGCCCGTATCTGCGATGTAGAGATTTCCGGCGGCATCCACCGTGACGGTTTGGGGTGCGTTGAACTCCATCAGCGCGGGATTGGATTGATTGTTGCCCTGGTACCCGGCCGTGCCGTTTCCAGCGATGGTGCTGATGATTCCTTGTGGGGTGATCTTGCGGATGACATTGTTTCCGGTGTCCGCGACGTACAGATTGCCCGCCCCGTCCAGGGCCACGCCTGATGGCGTGTTGAGCAGAGCGCTGGTTGCACTTCCTCCGTCACCCGAGTAGCCCGAGACCCCGGTGCCGGCATACGTGTTGATGATTCCCACGGTCGCAGGAGCCACTGGAGCGGCGACCACGCGAATCTTGTCATGGGCACTGTCGGCGATGAACATGTCGCCATTCCCGTCGAAGACGATGCTGGACGGCTGATCGAGATCGGCTTGGGTGGCAGGGATGTTGTCTTTCGTCGAAACCCAGCTCCGGTAAGTGCCCGCGACAGGCGTGATGTTGCCGGGCACCAGAACACCCAATCCGCCCTGGCCCATGCCATAGATGTAGGCGGTGGAGAGCACATTGTTGCTGCTGTCCAGCAGTACCACCGCACCCATGCGCTTGCCTGCCACGGCAGGCGTGAAGGTCACGTCCTTGGTGCAAGTCTGGTTAACTGCTAGGCTGCCGCTGCAGGTTCCGCTGCCCGAAGCTGCGAAATCGAGGTTGGGACTGCCCATGGTGAGTACTTCCACCCGGCTCACCGTCCCGGCGCGCGAAACGGTCAACGTAACAGTAGTCGCAGAGGTGGCAGAGCCTACCGCGGCAGTACCGATGCTGGTTTGGCCGTGGATCATCCCCGACGCGGCGGCGAACCCGGCAATCAAGGTGAGCATCCACCCGGCAGAGCGCATCCGCCCGGGTATCATGGAACGGTTCTGGGGCGATGCAGCCTCACCGAGACCAGAGCTAAGCGCTCTCTTCCAAACACCAAAGAACGGGGGGATAGAAATGTTGCACATTGCGACAGAGCTCCAAGGGACTCTGTCTTGTTTTCGGCCAGAACCCGGTTTCCTTGAGCGCCAAATGGCCTCAGACCTGTGGATTCAAACCGAAAAATGCGTAAATCTTGGCGGGAGGAACGAAATCGGGTGGCTCGAGCCGTGGGAAGGGTGACTTTGGGGACTTCGAGTGCAATCTAAGTGGTCCGGCCCGCTCTGACAGATCCGAACAGGCCGGAGTCCAAATCACGCTAAAAGTGGCGAATGGTCTCCGCCGGAGGCGGCGGAACTGGACCGGTGGGCACGTTGGGCCGCTCGACGTGGCTCTCCAGAGATCGGGTGACCAGCTCCCGCGAACCCAGACCGATGGCCAGGGCCAGCGTGAGCACGATCCCGCCAAAGAGAATGCCAAAGGCCAGCTCCACGATCTTGCCCCCGATCTCGAGGTGGTCAAGCACCATCGCCGCGGTGAGTACCAGGACCAGCCACTTCACACCCAGGGAGAGAAACCGCGCGTACTGCAGTTGCGCGTTGACCGCACTGATCAGCACCGAACGGGCCAGGAAGCGGGCGATGATGGTTCCCGCCAGAAACACCAGAACTGCTCCGACAGCATGGAGCAGGAAAGGCAGCAGGGCCACCGACAAGGTGGTAGCGGTGGCGTACGAAGCATCGAAGGCCGAGACGCCGATGAGTAGCCCCGCAAGCACACACAGCCAGAAAGAAAGCCGGGCTACGGACTGGGTTGGTGAACTCGTCGGCACCCAATCGGGAGACATCTGGGCCCGGATGACCCGGTCGTCGAAGTGGAACCATACCAACGCCCGACGAAGCAGGGCGGAGATGGCCATTCCGATCAGCGTGAAGATCACCAGGGCAACAAAGAATGCCAGGATGCCGGGAAGAATGGCGGTCAGCAGCGCCAGCACCCGATAGAAAGACTGGTTGAGAGCGTCCGACATGTGGCGCAGAACCGAGCCATTTTCCGAATAGATGGTTGGCGAGGACTGCAGGGCCTCAGCCAGCCGGCTTTCAATGAGAGCAGCAAAAACAATGCGCATGGAGTTCACTCCTTAATTTCGTGGGGGCGAGGGAGCGCGATCGGTGCAGCGAAATCATGGGTTGAACCGGTCCGGCCAGCGCCAGCGCGCGACCAAGTAAGCTTTGTCAGCGTCGAAGGCGGCGGCTACGGCCTCAACATGCCGCTCCGGCTCGACGCCCGATGTGGTGACATTGATATGGCTCGCCACCCAGGCCAAATACAGGGGAATCAAAGCCCCGAGCAGATGGCCGCGGTTGATCGTGCGTAGCCGGAAGGCAATCAGAAAGTCGAAGATAATGCGGGCCCAGAGATTGTCCGGCATGCGGAAGCGCGCCGGATCCAGAATGGAGAGCCGCTTGAGCTCAACCAGCGACTGAGGCGGCAACACCAGTGACCAGATCTCCTGCAGGTTCGAGTAGGCCAGCTTGTAGCCCTCCACCATCGAAACCACGTCCGGCCCTGTCTCCGAGGGGGTCAGCGGCGGCGCCACAAAACGGGACGGGACCAGCCGGCGAGGACGCTGCCAGTACGCGGCTTTGGCTTCGACGTCCGCAAACAAGGAGCCCGCAATCTGCCCCAGGATCGTACGAATGTCCGGATCCGGCGGCTGCGGAAGGGCTCGGGACCCGGCGTCGAACTGCTGCACGTTAAATCCGGCGATTATGGCCTCCGGCACCGGCCAGATCAAGGCATCGCTCTGATTGAGGGCGACGAACTTCTGCGCTGCCGCAGAGAGGCGCTCTGCCATGCGCAGCGAGAGACCCAGGTCGATGGCCAAGGGATAACGGGTCGGGGTCGCGAAGAGTGTTCTGGTCACCGGGTAAAGGATGGCGGAATTCACCAGTCCGGCATGGGGCGGCAGGTGATAGTAGGGCACGGCAAGATCTACCGAGCCCGCCAGCACTGCCCCGCTAAGCTCTCGCAGTGCCGCGGATGACAGGGAGCCAGACTCAGGACCAAGAATGAGGATGCTTCGTGCTTCATACTTCTTGGCCAGTTCGTAAGCGTTCACGAAATCCGACGCGGTCAGAGTCCAGGTGGAGGCGTTTTGCGGCGCTTCCACCACGCGTATGGTGGGGTGAGTTTCAGCAGGCAGCCCGGCTTGCACGGCCACGATCAGTTCTTCGGGAGGAAAGAGCGTCGCGAGCTTCTCCAGAATCTGATCGAGCTGGTCGTGCGGCAGAGGCGCGAGTAGGACCAGTAGCGCGTAGCTGGAACGCTCCGGTGGGCGCGTGAGATCGGGAATAGGGTCTGCGGTCGCCATATCCAAGGGTCAGGCACAACGGGGTCCCATAACGGGGGTCCTACATGGTTAGGATGCCGCTCATGGGAATGCGCAGCCATGTGGGACGGTTATTGAGCTCGTACAGCAGCTCGTAGAGAGCCTTTTCCAGCATGTAGGACGAGAGCAGCCGCTGTGCCTGGGGCAGAGCGGGCAGCAGTTCGGGGACCTGCTTGATGCTGGGCATATATTCGCGCAGGAATGCAGCCGAGGCCGCACGTTCCCATGCTCGCGCCCAGCCGGCCAGAGTGCCGTGTTCCGTGATGGGATGGCCGTGGCCGACGAGATACTGCTCCAGCGCGGTGTGAGCGGCATACGAGAAGGAGCGCAGCATGCCGGCTACATCCTTGAGCGGGCACTGTTTGCGGCGCCTCTCAGCGAGCGGACGAGCCGGCTCGCCCTCGAAATCGAGAATCACGAAATCCCCCTGGGCCTGTCCCGCGCCATCCTCGGTTCTAAGGGTCTGCCCCAGGTGGTAGTCGCCGTGGATGCGAATCCGCCGTCCGCCCGACTCAGTTTCGGAGATGGCATGGGCATGCGCGAGCAGCATTCGCCGGCGCGACAACAGCAGGGCGGCATCGTCGGCCACGTCTTCGGAGAGGGTGGGTACCTTCACCCGCAGCGCGGCCAGGGCAGAGACGATCTGCTCGGCGATGCGTTCGGAGTCCCGCAGTAGATCCGCCTCGGTGAGAGGCTCCCACGCAAAGGCCGGGTCGTCGGTCGGGGTGGCTAAAGCCAGATGCATCTCGGCCGTGCGTCGGCCCAGAAGCGCAGCCGCCGACAGAGAAGCCGCCGCGGGTTTGTTCAGCTCGGCTGGGATCTCCTGCTGAGCGGTCAGGTCAGGAAGTTGCACTTCCGGCGCCTTGGGACCATCCGCAACTTCAGCAAAGAACTCCGCCAGCCGATCGAGGAACCACTGCCATCCGTCACCCTGGTTCGCGACCAGTTGTTGCAGCATGCCCACGGTGGTCCGTTCGCCGCGTGAGGGGGTGATGGCGAGCTCACCCAGAAGTGGAGCGATCCGCGTGAAGTGCGCCTTCTCTGTGAGAAACCGGCCAATCTCGACGTCCGGGTTTTCTCCCGGCTGCAAGCGGCGGAAGAGCTTGAGAATCAGCTGCTTGCCATACAAGATGGACGTGTTTGACTGCTCCGCTGAGCCGAGCTTCCCCGGAAGGTGATGACTGCCACGCGAGCTGGCGAACGCCGAAGAGGCGCGAGCCTCCAGCAGGCCGGCTTGATGTTGCGGATTCCCGGCGGAGGGGGACTCACGGGGCTGACGGCGCTGGGAATTTACCGGAGACGAGATGGGAGAGATGGAGCGGGGCTCCCCTGCGGCTTCGCCGGGCTGGGCCGTGATCGACACGGGCGCAACCGGAGAGCCGGCCAGAGGATGGGGCTGCACTTCTCCATCTTCGTTAACCACCGGTACCGGGACAGGCTCCTCGCGCTGTCCGTCGCCCACCGCTGCCGGAAACACCTCATGAGGACGGAGGTGAACCGAACCCTGGCTGCCTGCGGTGTGTGTAGCGCGTTCGGGATGTTTCAGTACCTGGTCCGCCACCCCCGTCATCACCATCTCGCGCGCCGAATTCCCCGTAGAGGCGGCCGCGAGAGATGCTGCTACCTCAATGGCCGCGGTCTCGAGTGTGGAGAGCCCCAGCGAGCTGTTGCGAGCGATGAGAGTCAGCAGCGACTGCCGCGTATCTTCGCGGACTGTTGCGTCATGCAGGACGGCGCTGCCGGCTGGCGTCTGCAATTCGGCCAGGATGCTCAGCGGGCGATCACTGCGAATGTGTTCCGCGTCTGCGCCAGTGGTGAAGGCGAGTGGGACCTGATACACGTCGCAGCCGTCGCCGTAGTTGATTTCCACGTACAAGAGCGCGGGGGGAATGGAGCTGTCCGCGGGCAGATCACGGCTGGGCAGAATCTCTGTGTTTGCAGCGATCGGTTCCGGCAACTCGACCCACTCGAGGATCCGCACGCTCTGAATGGTTCGCGTCTTCGCGCCGAACCAGCGCTGCCGAGCCAGCCACTCGGGCAGCCGTGTCTCCAGCACCGCGACACCGTGGCCGGCCAGGAATCCCGCCCATCCCTTGGTGAGCAGGTCGAGCGCTGCCGGCGCTCCAACCTCGACCGGTTCGATTGAGGCTTCGACGGGCTCGGGAAAGGGCTCGGGCTCCACGGCCGCGGGCTGCAGCTCCAGCCACAAGAAAGAGTACGGCGCGAGCGACAGCGAATACGGTCCTGGTGGGATGGTGGGGAACTGCACATACCCGATCATCTCGACCGGTTCCATTCCCGCGTAGGCGGAGAGATCGAGGGAGACCGGTTGGGCGAAGCGGCTGAGATTGGCGATGCACAGAATGGTCTCTTTACTTCCATCGCCCAGATCCAGCTCGCGCAGATAAGCCAGGATCTTCCGATTGCTTGGATTCAGGAAGTTCAGCGTGCCCCGGCCGAATACCCGGAACAACTTGCGCAGCGCGATCATGTTGCGGTTCCAATGCAGCAGGCTCGAATGATCGCTTAGCTGCGCTTCCACGTTCACCACTTGGTACCCGTAGATGGGATCCATGATGACCGGGAAGTAAAGACGCGCCGGATCGCACTTGGAGAAGCCGGCGTTGCGGTCGCTGGTCCACTGCATCGGGGTTCGCACACCGTTCCGGTCGCCGAGATAAATGTTGTCACCCATCCCGATCTCGTCGCCGTAGTAGATGATCGGCGTTCCGGGAAAGCTGAAGAGGATGGAGTTGAGCAGTTCGATGCGGCGGCGGTTATTGTCGACCAGCGGGGCCAAACGGCGGCGGATGCCCACGTTGATGCGCATGCGCGGGTCGGCGGAGTACGCGAAGTACATGTAATCGCGCTCGTCGTCGGTCACCATCTCCAGCGTCAGCTCATCGTGATTACGCAGGAACAGGCCCCATTGGCAGTTGTCCGGGATGGGCGGCGTCTGCGCCATGATGTCGGTGATGGGCAGCCGGTCCTCCTGCCGCAGCGCCATGTAAATGCGCGGCATCAGCGGGAAGTGAAAGGCCATGTGGCACTCGTCGCCATCGCCGAAGTAGGGTCGCACGTCGGCCGGCCACTGGTTGGCCTCTGCGAGGATCAGTCGGTTCGCGTAGCCCTCGTCGATGGCGGCACGCAGCTTCTTGATCACCACATGCGTCTCTGCCAGGTTCTCGCAGTTGGTGCCATCCCGTTCACAGAGATAGGGAATGGCGTCCAGGCGCAGCGCATCGACACCCATGTCGAGCCAGAAGCGCATGGCTTTGAGCACTTCTTCGAGCACCTGCGGGTTGTCGAAGTTCAAATCGGGTTGGTGGGAGAAGAATCGGTGCCAGTAGTACGCCTTGGCCGTTTCATCCCACGTCCAATTGGATTTTTCGGTGTCGGTGAAGATAATGCGCGCGTCCTTGTAGATCTGATCGGAATCGGACCAGACATACATTTCGCGCTGCGGCGACCCCGGCGGAGCGAGGCGCGCCGCCTTGAACCAGGGGTGCTGGTCGCTAGTGTGATTGATGACCAGCTCGATCATCACCTGCATGTTGCGCTTATGGGCGGCGTCCAGAAATGCCTTGAAGTCCGCTAGCGTCCCATAGGACGGGTTCACGTCAGTGTAGTTGGCAATGTCGTACCCGTCGTCGCGCAAGGGAGAGGGGAAGAAGGGCAACAACCAAAGACACGTGACGCCCAATTCCTGCAGGTAATCTAGCCGCGACATGAGCCCGGGGAAATCGCCGATCCCGTCATTGTTCGAGTCGGCGAAGGCACGCACGTGCAGTTCGTAGATGATCGCGTCTTTGTACCAGAGGGGATCGAGTGCGCTGGCGATCTTTTTCACGTTCCGGTTCTCCGGGCGAAAGCTCCGTGATTAGCTTGGATGCGGTTTGGACAGCCGGGTTAGGGCTGCGGCGTTACGCGGAAAATGTGCGCCGATTGAAACCCGGGGCGCAACACGACGAAATTGCGGCGATCCTGCCAGGTATAGCTGGAGCCGGTCAGTAAATCTTCCACCGTGAATCGCTGACCCGGCGCGAATCCAAGCGCCTCCAGGTCCAGGTCCGTCCAGCCCGACTGCGCATAGACCGGATCCAGATTGACGATGATCAGCAGCGTATTGCCGGGAGCCGATTTCGAGTAGCAAATGAGATTGGGATTATCGATCCCGTGAAATCGGAGCGAGCCATTACTGTGCAACGCTGGGTTGGCGTGGCGGATGCGGTTGATGAGAGTGATCAGCGGAACGAGAGAACCCGGCGCGTTGCGATCGCGCTGCCGGATCTCATACTTCTCGCTGTTCAAGTATTCCTCTGACTCGGTTTTGCCGGGCGCTGGCCGTGCCGGGGCGTTTTCACACAGCTCGTAGGCTGGCCCATAGATCCCGTAGTTAGCGCTGAGAGTCGCGGCCAAAATGAGGCGCAGTTCGAACGCCGGCTTGCCGCCATCCTGAAGGCTCTTGTGGAGAATGTCAGGAGTGTTGGGCCAAAAGTTGGGACGGAAGAAATCGCTGACCGGCGGACGGGTTATCTCTTCCAGATAGCTTTGTAGTTCGTACTTCGTGTTGCGCCATGTGAAGTACGTATACGATTGTGTGAAGCCCGTCTTTGCCAGCCAGTACATCAGGTGGGGGCGGGTGAAGGCCTCCGACAGGAACAACACGTCGGGGTACTTGCTGCGCAGAGTGCCAATGCACCACTCCCAGAACGGAAACGCCTTGGTGTGGGGATTGTCCACGCGAAACACGCGCACGCCGCGTTTTGCCCAAAATTCGAAGACAGAGTAGAGCTCATCCCACAGGCCGCGCCAATCCGGCGATTCGAAGTTCAGAGGATAGATGTCCTGATACTTCTTGGGTGGATTTTCCGCATATTGAATGCTGCCGTCCGGACGAATCACAAACCAGCTGGGATGCTCCTTGACCCAGGGATGGTCCGGAGAGCATTGGAAGGCGATGTCCAGGGCGAGCTCGAGGCCATGTTCCTTTGCTGCAGTGACCAGATGTTCGAAGTCCGCGAAGCTCCCTAACTCTGGGTGGATGGATTTGTGTCCACCATGATCCTCTTTATGCGCTGCGGCGCTGGACGGGATGGCTTCGGAATCCCCGATGGCCCAGGGGCTGCCTGTGTCCCCAGGTCCAGAAATGACCGAGTTGTTTTTGCCTTTGCGGAAAGCCCGGCCGATGGGGTGAATCGGCGGAAGATACAGGATGTCGAAGCCCATGGCCGCGATCTCCGGCAACTGACGCTCCACATCCGCAAAGGTTCCGTGCTGGCCCGCCACCGGCGATGCCGAGCGGGGGAACATCTCGTACCAGGCCGAGAACTGGGCTCGCACGCGATCGACCCAGATCTCCAGATCCGGTTCGGTACGCGTGGCCAGGCTCAAATCCGGATACTTGGCTACCAGGGCCGGAACGTCATCCGCCAAAGGAAATCCGTAATAGGCCCGGTCTTCCGCCGCGAGGGCTTCCAAGGAGCGCGAGATCTCGTTCAGGCGCTTTGCGTCAGTTCCGCGGGCGCGTGTGGCGGCTTGCTTCACGAGCATGGCGCCGCTGCGCAGGGCGAGCGGGATTTCGCGGGAGACGGGCTGCGCTCCTGATTCCAGCCCGGTGCCGGATTCTGGCCGGGTGGGCCCCGGTTGGGAGATCAAGAGCGGATCGCTCTGCGCGTCGAGGCGCTTCCTGAGATCGCTGATCCAGGTGTCGAAGTGGTCGATCCAACCTAGAATGGCGAAACGCCAGCCGCCAACTTGATCGGCCTTGAACGACCCGGTCCAGTAGTCGTTGACAGCGGCGGTCATAGGCGCGAACCGCCAACGCCTCTCCGCGTTTCGGCGGTAAAGTAGACGGGCCCCCAGATGGTCGTGTCCGTCAGCGAAGATGGCGGCGGTCACCACGACCTCGTCTCCGACGACCCGGCACACGGGGTGGCGGCCCTGATCGACCTGCGGGGAGATCTCCTCAATGATGACTCTGGAACGGCCGTGCGTAGGCTTCATCGCCAAGGAGCTCCATCAATTGTGGGAATTGGCAGTCCGACACACCGACCCGAGTGCAGACGAAGACACGAAGGCTTCGCGCAGAAACGAACCATGATGGACTGAGATGCGGATTATGCCCATTGGGGTTAGTTCCAAGTTGACGGGGAACCGATCCGACCCGCAGACCACATTTGCAAGACAGGGCGGCATCCTATTTTTCGGTGTTTTCGTGGTCCAGCACGGGAGTGGGAGCGGATGAAAATCGCGCAGGTAGCGCCTTTGCATGAGAGTGTTCCACCACGCTTATACGGTGGGACAGAACGGGTTGTTTCGACATTAACGGAAGAGTTAGTCCGCCAAGGCCACGATGTGACCCTCTATGCAAGCGGCGATTCGCGCACCGCAGCTCGATTGCGAGAGATATGTCCGAGCGCTCTACGGCTGGAGAATACTACCCTCCCTTGCCCCCTGGCGTGGCACATTCTGATGGCGGAGATCGTAGCGCGAGAGTCTCGCCAGTTCGATGTGGTGCACTCGCATATCGACTTTTTAATGTTTCCGCACATCCGGCTGTGCAAGATTCCAGCGGTGACGACCCTGCATGGACGGCTGGATATTCCGGATCAGCTTCCCTTGTTCCGGGAGTACCAGGATATGAATCTGGTTTCGATCTCCGATTCGCAGAGAGAGCCCATGCCATGGGCCTCGTGGGTTGCCACCGTGCACCACGGCTTGCCGGAGGAGAATTACGTCCCAGGCACCGGCTCGGGAGGCTACCTGGCCTTTCTGGGTAGAGTCTCGCCGGAGAAGGGATTGGACCGCGCCATCGAGATCGCCAAGCGGGTGGGCATGCCTTTGCGCATTGCCGCCAAGATCGATCTGGCGGACAAAGACTACTTTGAAGCCCGCATTCGTCCTCTGCTCGACCATTCGTTGATCGAGTTCATCGGTGAGATCGGCGATCGCGAAAAGAGCAGGTTTTTAGGCGATGCGGCAGCACTTCTGTTTCCGATCAATTGGCCTGAGCCCTTCGGGCTGGTGACCATCGAGGCACTTGCCTGTGGAACCCCGGTGATCGCGACCCCCAATGGGGCAGTGAATGAGATCTTGGATGATGGGATTACCGGGTTTCTGGTTCCCGACGTGAAAGCAGCCGCAGAGGCGGTACGACGCATCCCCTCCATCAACCGAACACGTTGCCGCGAAGTCTTTGAAGATCGATTTAGCGCGCGGCGCATGTGCGAGCAGTATGTGTGCGTATACGAACGTATGATCGCGTCGATGCGGCAGGCGGCGTGACGCTCACACAGGAATCGAGAGATAGATGCCCACGTTGAAGAGCAGCCGAAGCAAAGACGTCATTGAGATCGGCCAGCAGTTTTACATCAGCGCATCGTCTTCGCTGGCCGACGATCGCACCCGCGTACTGCTGCATGGCGATACTTTCGCCGTGTTTGACCGCAACGGCGATATTCAGCCGGTAGGATTCGGCCAGCAGGGAATCTTCCACAATGAGACCCGCCACCTCTCGCGCCTGGAACTGAAGGTGTGTGGCGTGCGGCCCTTGCTCCTCAGTTCCACGGTGCGCGAAGACAATGTGATCTTCGCCATCGATCTCACCAATCCGGAGCTGAAGCTGCCCTCGGGCGAGGAGCTGCACCGCGGCACGATTCACATTTATCGCACCAAGTTTCTCGCCGACGGCTCATGCCACGATCAGCTGATCGTGAACAATTACAACGAGATCCCCATTGACCTCGAGTTGCAGTTGGAATTCGAGGCCGACTTTGCGGATATCTTCGAAGTCCGCGGCGAAGCGCGCAAACGCCGAGGCGAAATCCTTCCCGACGAAGTGGAGAATTCTGCAGTCACGCTGCGGTATGAGGGGCTTGACCGCATCCGCCGCAGCACCCGTGTCGAGTGCTGGGGCGTGTCCTGCAGTGCTCATGAGGGCAGTATCTGCATGCCCATCCACCTGGAGCCCCACGGCGAAACAGCTTTCACGGTGCGGGTGGAGTGTCTGCGGGAAGATGCTCCCTCCCGAGCCGTGACCTATACTCAGGCTCTGCAGAGTCTGGGCCAGGAGCGCGCCGCTGGCCCGCTTGCAAAGGTTTCCATTCACACCTCGGACGAACGGTTCAACAACTGGCTGCGGCGGTCTCAAGCCGACCTGGCCATGATGGTGACGCCGACGCCGTACGGGCCGTATCCCTACGCGGGCGTGCCGTGGTACAGCACAATCTTTGGCCGCGACGGCTTGATTACAGCGCTGGAGCTATTGTGGTTGACGCCCGATGTGGCGCGCGGCGTACTCTCCTATCTGGCCGCCACCCAGGCCACGAGCTTCGACCCGGAGCGCGATGCGGAACCTGGCAAGATCTTGCACGAAACACGCAAGGGCGAGATGGCTGAGCTGCGCGAAGTGCCCTTTGGCCGCTACTACGGGACTGTCGATGGAACTCCGCTCTTTCTGCTGCTGGCGGCCAAGTACCACGAGCGCACCGGTGACTTGGAGTTCGTGCGCAGTATCTGGCCGAATATCCTGGCCGCCCTGGAGTGGGTAGATCGTTATGGCGATCGCGATGGAGATGGTTTCGTTGAGTACGCTCGCCATTCCGATCATGGCCTGGTCCAGCAAGGGTGGAAAGACTCGAGCGATTCAGTCTTCCATAGTGATGGAAGATTAGCGGTTGGGCCGATCGCGCTCTGTGAGGTGCAGTCTTATGTTTACGCGGCCAAACGCGGCATCGCTGCGGTGGCCCGCGACCTCGGACAAGCGGGGTTGGCAGACAAGCTGACCGAGCAGGCGGAGGAGTTGTGTGCCAAGTTCACTCCGGCATTCTGGTCCGACGAGCTGGGCATGTTTGCGCTGGCATTGGACGGAGAGAAGAAGCAATGCCGGGTGCGCACTTCCAATGCAGGGCACTGCCTGTTCTCGGGCATCGCTTCAGAGACGCAGGTGCGGGTCATGACCGAGGCCTTTCTTTCCCCCTCCTTCTTCTCAGGATGGGGTGTTCGCACGCTGGTGACAGAAGAAAAGCGCTACAACCCCATGTCGTATCACAATGGCTCGATGTGGCCGCATGACAATGCCATGATCGCGTATGGCACGCTGCCGCATCCGCGAAAAGACCTTGCTCTGCGGATTCTGTCCGCCCAGTTGGATCTTTCGACCCAGGTAAACCTGCATCGCTTGCCGGAGCTCATCTGCGGGTTCAGCCGACGCGCGGGCAAAGGACCGACCCTTTATCCAGTAGCATGCAGTCCGCAGGCCTGGGCGGCAGGATCGGTGTTCTTCGTTCTGCAAGCCTGCTTGGGATTAGAGATTTCGGCGCGCGAATCGCGGGTGTATCTGCATCACTCGGCTTTGCCAGAGTCGTTGCGTCACGTCGAGATACGCAATCTGCCGGTGGGAAGCGGCTGTCTTGACTTATCGTTCGAGCGCTATGGTGAAACGGTCGGCGTGAACATCACGCGCCGCACCGGACACGTGGAGATTGTGGCACTCCGCTAGAGATCGACCTCTGAGGGAGCGCGCAGGGCAAAGCGTTCCCTCACCTCATAGCGCGATCCAGTGGGACCGGGGAAACTCTCATAGACGAGGAACTCGTCGGCGGTGAAGGCGCTGAAGTGCGCTTTCTTGTCCACCCGCGGCATCAGATTGCGAACGCCGTTTTCCCGGCCCTTATTCCGCGCCAACGTGATGTGCGGATGATAGGCCCTCTCCTCAGGCACAAATCCGCACGAACTGGTAGCCTGCGTCACCTGCTGCTGCAACGAAGCCAGATGCGGTGATACCGTCACTCCCGCAAAGAACACCCCGGAACGCTCAAAGAAATCTAAACCGCTCAGGTGGATAGCAAAGGAGGCGCTCGCGATGGCCTTCAGACGCGGGATGAGGCATTGATATTGCTCGGCTGTGCTTGCCCCCAAGAACTGCAGCGTGATGTGCCAGCTTTCAGCTTTGGACCAGCGTAGTCCGTCATTGCTGCGTGCGTAGCGCGCCACCACGGATGTGAGTTCTTCGGTCACTGTGGCGGAGAGTGGAATGCCGATGAAAAGACGCATGATCGGTTCCTCTTCACTCTGGCTGGGATCGCTCGCCCAGTTTCTGTTCGAGCGTATCCAGGAACGGAACCTGGCTGGCAAAGATGCGGCGGCGCGCCTCTTCGAGCGAATACCAGGCGCCGCGATCGACCTCCGGGATTTCCATTTGGCGACCGGAGCGTGGAGGCCATTCAATCGGGCAGGTGTTGCTGACCAGCTTGGACGGGTCGCAGTCTCCTTCGAAGGCCCACGCCGAGACGAGCTTGCCTCCACTTTGCTTCAGCATGCCGAGGCTGATGAACTCGCCATCTGCAGTGAAGCCAGTCTCCTCGTGGAATTCGCGGCGGGCAGCGGCGAATGGCTCTTCGTCGGGCTCATACTCGCCCTTGGGAATGGTCCAGGCACCCAGGTCTTTGTTCGCCCAGAATGGCCCGCCCGGATGGACCAGAAATACTTCGACTCCTTCACGACCGCTCCGATACATCAGCAGGCCTGCGCTGCGTTTCGCCATCTCTCATAGTTATCACGTTGTGGGCGGAGGCGATGTGCTCGATGGAAATGCGAAAGGGCCGGACGAATCCGGCCCTTTGCGCATGCTGCGAGTTTGGTTATTGGAGTGAGATGGACTGGTGCAGCGGCAGGTCCCGTGAGGAAGCACCGGCCAGGATGGAATAGCTACCGGGAACAAGCTTCCAGGAGTCAGAACCTTCGTCGTAGACAGTCAGGCGATCTCGCGGAATCGAAATCGTGACCGGCTTCTCTTCGCCGGCAGCCAACTCCACCCGGCTCCAACCGATCAGACGTTTGGGCGGTTCGCCCGCGCTTTCAGGCAACGAGGCGTAAACCTCGACGATCTCCGTGCCCGGGCGGTCTCCGGTATTTTTCACCTTGAGCGTGGCGGTGACGGTGTCGCCCGTCTGCACGGCGAGATCGGCGTAGGCGTAGCTTGTGTAGGAGAGGCCGAAGCCGAAGGGGAAGAGCACGTCCTTCTTCTCCGCGTCGTACCACTTGTAACCCACCTTCAGGCCTTCGTTGTAGTAGGTCTGAAATGCGGGCAGGCCCTTGGCCATTACGCTCATGAAGTTGGAGATGTCTCCACCCGCGGCAGCGAAATTCGGTTCCGACTCGGGCGGTGGCGTGACCAGGTGCGGATGCGGCAGATCGGCGTCGCTCTTGGGGAAGGTGACCGCCAGCTTGCCGGAGGGGTTTACCTCTCCAGTTAACACGTTCGCCAGTGCTTGTGAACCGCGGATACCCGGATACCAGATCTCCAGCACGCCCGCTACATGATCGATCCACGGAGCAGTGACAGGACCGCCACTCTCAATGACCACGATGGTCTTGGGATTGGCGGCGGCCACGGCTTCGATCAGCTGATTCTGGTTGCCAGGGAGATCCAGCGAGGGCAGGTCCATGCCCTCCGACTCCCACTGATAGGCAAAGACGATCGGCACTTCCGCCTGTTTCGCGGCGGCTACGGCAGCATCAATGTCATCGCCGGAGACGAACGAAACTTTGCTCTCGCCCAGCTTGGACTGGATGGCGCGCAAGGGCGGATTTCCCAACCAGGTGGGCCGGATGAAGAAGTCCATGGGGGACTTCGGAGGGGGAGGGGGTACCACCGAACCTCCCGGAGGATCGACCTGGGCCGAGCCGCCGCCGGTCACCACACCCTTGTCGGCATGGCCGCCAATCACCACCACTGAGCGGACCTCCTTGCCCAGGGGCAGCACGTGGTTCTCGTTCTTGAGCAGGACGATGCTCTTCTCTTCGATCTTCTGCGCGAGTTCGGCACCCGCTTCGATATCCGGAACTTCGGTCTTCACCGGGTTGTCCAACAGGCCCACCGCGAAGATGGTGCGCAGAATACGATGCACATGGTCGTTGAGCTCGGCTTCAGAGACTTCGCCGTCCTGAGCCGCCTTCTTCAGCGCGTCGCCATAGAAGTACTTGTCCGGCTGCTCCATATCCAGCCCGGCGTGGGAGGCCTTTGCGGCAGAGTGCGTGCCGCCCCAGTCGGAGAGGACAAAACCCTGGAAGTGGAAGGCGCCCTTCAAAACGTCGTGGAGCAGGTAGCTGTTCTCGCAGGCATACACGCCATTGACGCGGTTGTCGGAGCACATCACTCCGCCGGGCTTGGAGATCCCGAGGGCGATCTCAAAGGCGCGCAGGTCGGTCTCGCGCATGGCGCGTTTGTCGATGTTGGCATTGACGGCGTTGCGCCCGCTCTCCTGGTCGTTGATCGCGTAGTGCTTCAGGTCCCCGATCACGTGCTCTGACTGAACGCCCTTGGCGAAGTTTCCAGCCAGGGTGCCGGCCAGCAGCGGGTCTTCCCCCTGGTACTCGAAGGTGCGCCCGTTGCGCGGCTCACGAGTGAGGTTCACGCCTCCCCCCAGGGTCATGCTGTAGCCCTGGTTGCGCAGTTCGCGTCCGATGAGGGCGCCGTAGGCAAAGGTCGCTTCGGGATCCCAGGCCGAGGCTGAGCCCAGATCGCTGGGGAGCATGGTCGAGTACCGGCCCATCGCCGATCCCCGGGTCACGCCATAGGCGGAGTCCGCCATCTGAATGGCGGGAATACCCAGCCGGGGGATGGAGTTGGTGTAGCCAGCCCCGCCGTTCGACTCCGAGGGTCCCTTGCTGAAGAACGGCATACCCTGGCCGTGCAGCAGAGAGATCTTCTCGTCCAGAGTCATCTCTTTCAGGACCAGGTCCGCCCGCTGATCGGGCGAGAGGCTGGTGTCGGACCAGGCGTAATGAGGCGCCTTGGCACCGGGGAACTGTGCCATGCCGGGCAGGGCAGCAAGGAAGGAACCGGCCAAGGTCAACATCAGGACCGAGGGGCGGCGCCAGGAAGAGCTGTAGGAGCGTTTCATGCAATTGCCTTTCTGGAGAATGGAACGGATAGCGGTGCGTCTGGCCTCTGCCGTAGGACCGTCGAGAGCGGATCGTTGCCCGCCGGTCGTACAGCATACACCTGCACCTGAAGAAGGTTCATGAAGGAATTGGCAGAGTTGCGGATGCAAAGCTGGAGATTAGTCCCTGAAAGCCGCGCACACAACGTAGCGTACGGTAGGTTTCAGTCGCGCGGCAGGGCAAACAAAGAAGTTAGGAACTTCATCAGCGGCCCTGAATGGTTCTCCTGAATCGACGGTTCGAGCCCTTCGGACAGGTTTTTGGGCGGCCGAGCCCGGTGGAACAGGTCCATTTCAATCGGGTTTCAGACCGACCGGATCAGGCCGGCTCGACGACCAGGGGGCTCTCCGCCCGGCGCCAGTCGCGCAGGCCGAGGACGGCCAGGAAGACCAGAAAGACATAGAGCAGCGCGGTTGGCCAGAGGTCCTTGTAGATGTATTCGCCCACGTAGAGGGTGTCGACGATGATCCACAGCCACCAGTTGGCGAGATGTTTCCGGGCCTGCCACCAGCTTGCCACCAGGCTGTAGCTGGTGAGAGAGGCGTCCAGGTAGGGCAGGGCCGCATTGAGGTGCTTGGCGATGGCTCCCAGGATGAAGGTTCCGGCAAGCCCGGCCACGAGCGCGATCCACAGGCTGCGCTGCGGGAGAGGCTCAACCCGTACCTCGCCCTCCTCCTGCACGCCCTTCCACCAGTGCCACCAGCCGTAGATCGTGAACAGGACGAAGAAGGCCTGGAGGAGCGAATCCGAGAGCAGGCGGGCGCGGTAGAAGACGACCAGATAGAGGACGTCGGCCGCCAGGGTGATCGGCCAGCAGAGCAGGTTGCGGCGGGTGGTGAGCCAGATGCCGAGTAGGGTCGTGGTCCAGCCGGCCCACTCGACCCAGTTGGCGGCGAAGTAGTGCAACAGGAGAGAAAGGTTCACTGGACGATGACCCCCGGCTGAAGTTGGCGCTGGGCAGCCCAGGAGCGAATCGCGTCCAGCAGTTTTGACCCGGCTCCCCGGAACCACCGAGCGTGTCCCACCAGATAGTCAGGGCAGGCGTAGCGAGCCTTCTCCGGAGCGTGCAGCGCCGCCAGGAAATAGTCGGTTTCAGACAAGGCGAACTCGACGTGGCAGAGCGCGGTCATGGGGGCGAGCGCGGCTGCTTCCTGGCTGGAGAGCGGCCGTACGGAGTCGTAGCCGTCGAGCAGTTGGCGGAGATGGTCGAAGTGAATCACGACCCGCTCAGGATGTTCGGGATCATCGACCAATGTGAGCCACTCTACGATGCTGCGCTCGATGGCCTGCGCCAGATCGTGGACGGCGTTGGTCCGGTCGCAGAGTCCAAAGTCGATGACTGCTGTGACCCGAGCTTCACTGCTACGGTCACTCCAGAACAAATTGGAAGGATGCAGGTCGTTGTGGGTCCAAAGCGGCTCCAGCGCGGGAAGCAACGGCAGCAGCTCGGCGTGAAATGGGTGGAGTGCGTGGAGAGTGTCTTCTCGCCAGCTATGGCCATGCATGTACTGCTGGAGGGCAGGGCGTGCTGCAATGTAGTGATCCAGCGCGGTGGCAGGATCCGCGCCGGCATAGATGCTGAAGCCGGCCACCAGAGGGCAGAGCGTGCGTGGAGGCGCGTTATAGCCTTGGGCTGCGAGATGAAGCCGAGCCAGTGCCTCTCCGGCAGAGCGAGCATGCTTTGCGGAGAAGAACGGCGTCCACGAGATGGATTCTTCGTAGAGATCGATGCCCGCCGGCATGCTGTGCACCTCATACGTGCCTTCTTCCCGTTCGATGGCAGTGGCTCCAGTAGCACTGGTGAGCACGGCCGGAACTGTGCCACCATTCGACTGCAAGTGCTGCAGAAAACGATGCTCCTCTTGCAGCCTCTCTGCGGTGCGCACGACGCGGGCGTGGCGTTTCACGAAGACGGGTTCGTTCTCGGTTGCCACCACGCTGGCCGCTGAGAAGGGACGGGGGCTGACGCTAAGCAGCTTTGTGGGCTCACCAAGCTGCGGGTACTCTGCGAGCACGTTGCGCACTTCCTGGAGCGTAAGCGGAGGCCAGTCGGGCGCGATCAACGTCCCGTCCATTCCGTGCGCTTTGGCTACCGTGCTCATGAGGATGATCTCACTAGGCTAACAAACGGTTGCGATGAGTCCCTCGTGCACTCTGCAGGGAAGGACTCATCGGTTGGTGGGCTCGATTCCAGTTCTCAGAACCGAGCCATTCGTGGGGGCAGACTCTGGCGCACCAGCTGTTAGAAGGTGTAGTGCGCGGAGAGCCGAACCGTGGTCGGCGCGCCGAGATGGACGAAGGTGTCGCCGTAGCTGGCTCCCGTGTCCTTCCAGTAGCGCTTGTTGGTGATGTTGTCGGCGTAGAGACGAAGCGTCATGTGACCTTGTTCGCCGCCGGGTGTATAGCGTGCTCCGAGGTTGAGGATGTTGTACCCGGCAACGCTGACCAGGTCATCCCGCGTAGCTTCTTTGCGGCCGGTATAGCTCCAGCCTGGAAGCAGATGAAGTCCGCGTGCATGCGGAACGGCAACATCGGCAAAGAGGGAGGTACGCAGATGCGGCACGTTGATGACCTGCTTATCGTCAAACGCCGGTGTGCCCGTGTCGTTGGAGATGGCGCGCATGGCTGCCAGCGAGCCGGTCAACTGCAAACGCGGTGTGACCTTGCCCTCTGCTTTCAACTCGATGCCGCTGTGAGTCTCGTGGCCCTGAGAGACGAAGCTTTGTGTATCCCCCGTTCCGAAGGGATAGAAGAACGGAGCGCGCATGCGGAAGAAGGCTGCCGAAGCAAGAATCCGCGAGCCGGGCTGGAACTTGGCTCCGATCTCCGCCTGCCGCGTGCGATAGGGCGCCAGGAACATGCCGCCTGCCCACCACGGAGCCTGCGGGCCGAGCGAGAGCTGAACGCCGTAGTTCGCGTAAAGCGTGAGAGTGTTGGCCGGGTTGTAATTGACCGCGTACTGCGGCAGCCAGAGCAGATCGCTGGTGACGAGGTCCGACTGCGTTGGATCGGTGGCCGCAAAGGAATAATTGTGATCGCGCAGCGAATCGATGCGGCCGCCCGCGGTGAGTTGAATGCGTCCGGGCAGGTGCAGGCGATCTTGCAGTAGCGCGGATGCCTGGTGGTTGTCTTCCCAGAGACGGCGGGGACCTGCGCTCTGGTGAGGATCCTCGATCGGGAAGGGAGCGATGGGTTGATAGATGTTTTCCGAGCCGACGTACGTATAGACGGCGCCGTCCGCAATGGTGTCGGTGGAGGTTGAATCGACCGTGAAGTATCCGGGCTGCTGCACGCTGCGACGGAAGAGCTCGCCGCCAACAGCGATGTCGTTATCGACAGAGCCGGCGTGAATGCGTCCTGCCAGGACCGTCTGCGCTTGTGCATCGATACGCAACTCGCCGGGATTGCGGTAGTCGTAGATGTCGTATCCGCCGTCAGGCGCGAAGAAGTAGTCGGGCGATGTTCCACCGCTGCTGAAGCAATCAGCCTCGTAACCGCAGCCGTAGGCATAGACCACGTTGTCATCGATCAGCGAATGGCTGAAGCCGCCCGCTCCGTAGATATGCCAGGATGCAGGAAGATCGTAGTCCAGACGCGCATTGGTGTTGTACACATCGAAGGTGTTCGGCTTGGCCCACGATTGAAAGCCCAGCATGGTCGAGGGATAGATCTGGTCGAGATTTGGCAGAGTGGTGCCGCCCAGCAGCTGATAGCCGCTTACCGAGCGCTCGACCTTGTGTTGATATTCGAAGTCGGTCTTCAACACAGCCTTGGGGCTGATGTGCCAGTCAGCGGCACCTGCTCCGGCTGCACGCCAGCCATCGGCGCCGTTCACATAGCTCTGAATGCGCTCGCCGGCCAGGTTGATTCGCGCGCCCACCTGCTTGCGGCTGCCGAAGAGCCGGCCCAAGTCCACATCTCCAAAGGCGCTGCCGCGATGATCGGTGGCGCTGTCGATGGCGGTGACCAGGGCGGGGCGCTTGGTAACGAAGTTGATGACGCCGCCGGCCGACGCGACGCCGCTCTCCACGCCATTGAGGCCTTCAAGAATCTCAACCCGCTCCTTGTTCTCGAGTGGGACGTCCTGTTCACCGGCGATGGTAAGCCCGTTGATTTGCAGACCGGTGGCAAGATCCAGCGGAAAGCCGCGAATCTCGAAGTCGCCGTAGTAGCCCACCGGCGCGTAATCTTCGCCAACCGAGGCATCGTTCTTCACCACGTCCGAAAGCAGCCGCGCATCCTGATCGTCAAGTACAGCGCGGGTCAGCACCGTTGCGGAGACCGGGGCCTGAGCCAGCGGGATGCCGGAGAGCGGCCCTACGGCGATGGTTTCGGGCAGGTAGGACTCATCGACCCGGCTGTGGACCTCGACGGTCGTGGTAACGCGGGGAACCGCTTGTGCAGCGTCGTTCGGCTTGTTGTCGGCTGAAGTCTGCTGCGCCGGCGCGTTCTGCGCGGGCGAGAAGCTGACAGCTGTCAAGCAAAAGCCGAGAACAAGGAGAGAATGCGCCAACAGCGGTGCGCGATGCGTATGGCCCTGAATTCGATGCGAGGAAAGCAGCGGTGCGTACATAGTTGCCTCTTGTTTTCTTTGAAACAAGAGTGTTCGCGCCGCGAGTGAGGAGAAAGGCCGGTTCGCTTCGGAAACTTCCCACGCCGGTATTATCCGGATCGGGTTCTAGGGTATCTCTCAGCCCCGTGAATCGGAGCACCCCTGTTTCAATCAATTCAAATTGAAACACTCTTTGGCCGCGATTGCAAATGGAGGATGATTCGCGCGGTAGAGCTAAAGCCTTTGCAGCACACAGGTGAGGAACTGCTGCCGGGTGCCAGCGGGCGTGGTGTGCCAGTCGATTTGGTTCCCCACCAAGTCAAAATGGGGCGCGAACAGGCCGGCAAGTTCCGGCGCGTCATAGCGCTGCGTATCCAGGCCGCTACACCGCTGCGGGCCTTCCGGTCCGAACGTGCTTACAATCAGGTGTCCGCCCGGCTGAATCGCGCCCGCCGCTTGCGCCACGTAAGCGGCACGACGATCTCCCTGAGTGAGAAAGTGAAAGACGGCGCGATCATGCCAAAGGCGATATTGCGCGGGCGCAAGGGGCAGTTCACAAACATCGCCGACCAGCCACTGCACCTGCTGAGACGCTTCTCCCAGCCGCTGCTGCGCAATGGCCAGAGCGCTTCGCGAGATATCCAGAACGCTGATCTGGCTGTATCCGCGCACGAGAAGATCGTCGACTAAGGTAGAGGCGCCCGCGCCTACATCGAGAATGCTGGCTGCACGATCAGGGCACAGCCTTTCGATGAGCTGGAGAGACAACTCAAGATGCTGCCGATACCAGCTCACATCAGTAGGAGCTTTGTTCCCGTACACGGATTCCCAGTGTTCTTGGAGCGTGCCTGTCAAAACTGATCCTCGATACGGATGCTACTTGCCCGTGCCCTCGGTGAGGGTCACGATACGATCCACGCCGGGCACGGTGAAGTGCTCGACTTTGCCGCTGGGCCAGTGAATCTCCAGGGCTTCAATGCTGGTGGATTGACCGAGTCCGAAGTGCACACGGAAATCGTTGCTGGAGAGATAACTGCCGCCGCTGATGACATCGCCGCGCTGCTTCACGCCATTGGCGGTGACATAGACGGTGGCCCCGACCGCATCCCGCGGGCTCTTCGCGCCGCCCACCAGCTTCAACTCCAGCCAGTGATTCTTGTCAGTGTCCACATTGCGCAACAGCACGGGGTGGCTGTCGATGACGTTGATGACGGCGTCGACCTTGCCATCGTTAAAGAGATCGCCCACGGCCATCCCACGGCCAGCGATCACCAACGCCAGGCCGGAGCCTTCCACCGGCGCGACCGTCTCAAACTGCTTGCCTTGCAGGTTGTGGAAGAGCATGGGCCGCTGAGCCCAGGTGGTTCCCCATGCGTACTTGTCAGCCTGGGGATAGACGTGGCCGTCGGACATCAGCAGATCCTTCCAGCCGTCATTGTCGTAGTCCATGAAGGCATCACCCCAGCTGAGAAAGGGCACGGTAACTTCGCCGAGCCCGATGTGATAGCTGATGTCGGTGAAGTTGGCGTCGCCTTCGTTATGGTAGAGGGGCTTGTAGTCGTCGCTGAAGGTGGTATTGAAGACGTCGAGCATGCCGGTGTTCTGGTAATCCCCCACAGCGATGCCCATGGACGCGGTCTCGCGCCCGGCCTCATTGAGAGCGAAGCCGGAGGCATAGCTCACATCGTCGAAGGTGCCGTCCCCTTTGTTGATGTAGAGGTAGTTGGGCGTGGAGTCATTGCCCACCAGCAGATCGGGCTTGCCGTCGTTGTTGATATCCACAAAGACTGCGCCCAGGCCGTAGTAGCCCGGCTTATCCGCCACGCCGGCTTTCTCGCTGACGTCGGTGAAGGTGCCGTCTCCGTTGTTGTGAAAGAGATGATCGCCTTCGCCCTTGAGGCCGCGCGGACCGCAGCTGACTTGCTCTCCGCGGAAGGTGCAGAAGGCATTGGGAGCATCGCCACCGCCGGCGCTGGGCATGTGGTTGCGGTCATAGTGCAGATAGCCAGCCACAAACAAATCGAGCTTGCCGTCTCCGTCGTAATCCCCCCAGGTGGCGCCGGTGTGCCAGGCGGCCGGATCGTCCAGGCCGACGCCGGCCTTGTCGGTGACGTCGGTGAAGGTGCCGTTGTGGTTGTTGTGATAGAGACGGTTCTTGCCCCAGTTGGAGATGAAGAGATCGGGCCATCCATCGTTGTCGTAATCGGCCACCACTGCGCCGAAGCCCCAGCGGTCATTGGTCACGCCGGCCTTGGCCGCCACGTCGGTAAAGGTCCCGTCGTGGTTGTTATGGAAGAGCGCGGCGTGGGGCGGCGTTTCCTTGCCGTCGAGCGCACTGAAGGTGGACCCGTTGACCACATAGATGTCCATCCAGCCGTCGTTGTCGTAGTCGAGCAGGGCCACACCGGAGCCCTTGGTCTCGACGATGTAGTCCTTCGCGGGCGTCCCCATCTTGTGGGTCCAGGAGCTCAGGCCGGAGGCTGCGGAGTCGTCGGAGAAGACGACCGGTCCGCTCTTGACGAAGCCTCCAGCAGTAATGGGCCGATGCTGGGCATCCAGTTGCACGGGATGGGGCGAACCGCTTTCCTGTCCGCTCTTGGCTGCGGGCTGCGCGCCTTCGACATTCTTTTCATCTTGTTGTTGCTGCGAAAGGCCCGATGCGGTGACGGAAGAGGAAGCAAGCACAAGGAAAGCCGCCACGGCTGCGCATAGCGTGGCTTTCGGAAAAACGGTGAACATGGGAGCCAGTATACGAGGCGGAGTGGAGCAAAGTCTCCGCCGAACGGTGGAGGGCAGCAGGCTCATAGGCTTCGATCGCACTCTGAGAGGGTTGCGGACAGCTTGACGGCGGCGGGCCGGGTGGGCGCCGGCGCCTGAATCTGCACATAGCGACGGTCTCCAGCCAGGTCGGCGATGCGGGCATCCTCCAGAACCGCCAACATGGCCTCCTGTGCCTTGACCCAGACCGGGTGGGCAGGACACCAGGCTTTGCGCCCGCAGGTGCGGCCAGGAATGAGGCAGGTATTGAGGCGAATGGGACCATCGACGGCCTCGATGACCTGGCGCATGGAGGCCAGCCGCCCTCGCGAGGTAAGGGCGAATCCGCCCGCCTGCCCGCGCCGCGACTGAATCAGATCGACATGGGTGAGCGCCTGCAACACCTTGGAAAGAAAACTCACCGGTGCTTCCGCGACCGCGGCCAATTCGGGCAGGGAGATGCGAGTGCCGCGGGGCAGGCCGGCGAGATGGACCATGACGCGAACGCCGTAATCGGCGGCCCGGGTTAGTTGCATCGATGAGTTGCCTTTTACCATTCCTACTCCTGGTTGCGGATCGGCCATTGCTGGCGAAGCGGACGGATTGAACAGGGACGAGTCTACCCAAAGCCATCACAGCTGGACGTGCGCGCTGTCACAGACCCCCTGTGATCGGGAACGTTAGGTTGGCTTCGATGATTCTGGAGCCAAAAAGTCCAAATTGCGCCGGGCGGCGCTGCGCGGAGTTGTCTCCCTCTGCCCGGCGAGATGGACGATGCCAATCACTATGAACGCTTTTCCTGCTGTTGATCCCATTCCTCTGCCGGCCCCCATCTGGCTGTTCAAGCTGCTGCACATTGTCACGTTGTCGTTGCACTTCGTGGCGGTGGAGATGCTGCTGGGCGGACTGCTGCTGGCCGTGATTCTGAGCGCGTTTCGCAACTCTGCGGCTTCCCAAACGGCGGCGCGGGCCCTGGCGCGCCGCCTCACGGTCGTGATGACCTACGTGATCAACCTGGGCGTGCCCCCGCTGTTGTTTGCGCAGGTGCTGTACGGCCGCGCGCTCTACACCAGCAGCGTCTTGATTGGCGCCTATTGGATCTCGATCGTCGCCCTGCTGACCCTCACGTATTGGCTGCTGTATCAATTCAGCGCACGGCTGGACGCAGGACGCGCAGGCTGGCCCCTCGGTCTAACTGCGTGGTTGCTGGCGGGCTTTATTGCACGGCTGCTTTCCACCAACATGACGCTCATGCTGCGGCCGGAAGTCTGGCGGGAGATGTACTCCTCTTCGGCTGCGGGGATCTATCTGCCCACGGGTGATCCGACCACAGAGCCGCGCTGGTTGCTGATGCTGGCAGGCGGACTCTTTGTCGGTGGATTGTGGATGGTGTACCTGGCCGGACGCAGCACCTTCGTTCTCGAGGAGAAGAGATTCCTCGCCGGATTGGGCGGCAAAGTGGCCGCAGTGGCCGGGCTGATCTATGTGGCCGCGGGTCTTTGGGCGGCAGCCGTGCAGCCAGCCGCAGTGAAGGACGGATTGATGCACGATGCGCTCTATCGCTTTGCCGGGTGGGCCGGATATGGCTGGCTGGCGATTGTCGCGGTGAGTGTACTGGTGAGCGCGGTGGTCGGATTCGGCAGGCTCGCAGCGAATTGGATTGGATGGGCTTGCGCTGTGCTGGTTCTGCTTGTCGAGATCCTGTTCACGGTGTATCGCGATGGGGTGCGCGATCTGACCCTGCTGAGCAAAGGATTCAACGTGTGGGACCGCGTGGTGGTCACGAACTGGAGCGTGGTGGGCCTTTTCCTGGTGCTGTTTGTCGCTGGACTGGCGGTGGTGGGCTGGCTCATCTCCGTAGTGGCTCGTGCTCAGAAACCCATGGAGGGAGCAGCTTAATGAGCAGTCATATTGTTTTGGACGACACCGGGCTGGGCGCCAAAGAGCCGGGAGAAGGTGCTTCACGCCGCGGATTCCTTGTGGCTGCTGGAGCAGCGGGTTTGTGCTACGTCGCGGCATTGTCCTACCCCGTCTATCGGTACCTGGCATCACCCATTGAGATGGCATCTAGCGCTTCCGCGGTGACGGAGGTGCTGCTGAAAGATGCGCAGAAGCTGCCTGCAGGATCGGTGTTGATGTTCAAGTTCGGCACCTCTCCAGCCATGTTGATTCATCATCGCGACGGCGCATGGGTAGCGCTGACCGCCGTGTGTACCCATTTGGGCTGTACGGTGCAATACGAAGCCGAGGCCAATCGCATTCATTGCGCGTGCCATGGCGGTGTCTACGATCCGCACACTGGAGCAAATGTGAGCGGTCCTCCGCCGAAGCCGCTGAAGCTGTTCAAGGTTGCAGTGAATGCGGACGGCGTGCAGGTGTCTCGCGCGTAGTGGAAGTCCACTGTTTCACTTCTTCACTCTTTCACTTCTTCACTCTTTCACTCGTTCACTGTTTCACTTCTTCACCGTTTCACTCATTCACTCTTTCACTCTTTCATTTCTCCTCGGGTTCAAGGATCACGGCATGACTTCGAAATCGTTAACAACTTCGGTATATGGCTGGGTGGATGAACGACTGGGGCTGTCGGAGATGGCAGCGTTCGCTCGCCACAAGACTGTGCCGCAGCATGCGCAGTCCTTCTGGTACTACTGGGGCGGCATCTCGCTGTTTCTGTTTCTGGTGCAGTGCTTCACCGGGGTGCTGTTGCTGGTGTACTACCGGCCGGGCGCGGAGGCTTACGAGTCGGTTCGGCAGATCACGTTCTTGATGCACTTCGGGTGGTTGATCCGCTCGGCGCACTCGTGGTCAGCGAACCTGATGATCTTCGCCATCATGGTGCACATGTTTTCAGTCTTCTTCATGAAGGCCTATCGCAAGCCTCGCGAGTTCGGATGGCTGAGCGGGATGTTGCTGCTGGGGCTGGCCACGGTGTTTGGCTTCTCCGGCTATCTGTTGCCCATGGATGAGCTCAGCTATTTCGCCACCAAGGTGGGCTTGCAGATCCCGGCGGCTGTGCCTTTTGTGGGTCCGGCGATCGCCAACATTCTGCGCGGTGGGCCGGACGTGAGTGAGTTCACTGTGCAGCGCTTCTTTGCTTTGCATGTGGTGGTTCTCCCTGCATTGTTTCTTCCTCTGCTTGCTTTTCACCTGTGGCTGGTGCAGCGCCACGGCAATGCGGTTCCGCCCAGTGAAGAGGCCAAGCCGGCGAGCGAGCGCAAAAGCATTCCTTTCATGCCTGCGTTTTTGCGCAAAGACCTGGCCATGTGGCTGATCTCGCTGAACGTGCTGGCGCTGCTGGCCTCGGTGTTTCCCTGGTCGCTGGGCAAGCCTTACGATGCGCTGGCTCCGGCACCGCTGGGCATTCATCCTGAGTGGTATTTCATGAGCCCGTTCGAGATGCTCAAGCTGCTGGGCAACTGGCTGCCGGGCGAGGCAGGTGAGATTGCCGGATTGCTGTTGTTCACGCTGGGCATCGTGCTGTGGGTGCTGATTCCGTTCTACGACTCCAGCCGCGAGCAGGGCCGCAGGGGACGCGCGGCGCACTACTTCGGGTTGATTGCGGTGCTGCTGCTGCTGGCGACTACGGTGATTGGGTATTGGACGGTGAAGTGAGGAAAGTGAAGAAGTGAAAGAGTGAAGAAGTGAAAGAGTGAAGGAGTGAAGAAGTGAAGGAGTGAACGAGTGAAAAGTGAATCAACCCAGAGATGAATAGGAACGAAGATGACAGCTATTCAATCTT
>CBJOJD010000011.1:0-36467 GCA_966443485.1 uncultured bacterium
GAACACCAGGCAGGCGCACAGACCCCACAGCAGCGTGGTGGCGGTGAGGATGGGGTTGGGCAGATGGGCTCCCGCGAAGATGGCAGCGGCGGCTACGGCAGCCCAGCGGGGATTGGGCAGAATGCGGAGCAAGCGAAGCAAGAAGTAGCCCTGCAGCAGGAATTGCTGCATGAAGGCCCAGACGGTGTATCCGCCGAAGGAGTGGAACCATCCCAGAATGCCGTTGGGGTGATGCAGGGTATGCAGCCGGTCGGCGACCGCCCAGGTCGTGGAGGTCAGCAGGACGGCCACGCCAACCAGCCACAAGGAGTCCCAGAATCCCTTCAGTCGGAACCCCATGGTTGCCCAGCCGGGGAAGGAGATCCAGGTTGAGACCACAATCCAAAGGAAGGCGGCCCAGTAGAGCCAGTGTTGTGCTGGGCGGGGTGTCCAGATGGTGGCAAGGATCAGGGCGTAGCCGACGCACAGCTCAATCACATCTCGAGTTGGATTGGTTGGCGCGGTGTGGCCGGTGGGTGGGAGGGGAATCGGACTTGCATGCTCCAGCATTCTCCGCCTCCTATATCAAGGAGCCGCAGTGTTGGACGACCCGATTCCCTCAGGCGTGAGCTTAGATCTTGATGAAGATCTTCCGGCGGTACAGCACCCATACAAACAGGAAACAAACCGCGGTGAAGGAGAAGGACCAGGCAAAGGCGGCCCACCCGGGATCCGGGATCCCTGCAAACAGATGATTGAACAGGAACGGTTCCAGCCCCATGCGGCCGGTGCCGGTTGAGACGGTAATGGCCCCGATCCCGCCTGCCAGCAACTCGCTGAACATGTAAGCGGTGATCGCGTTCGAGCCGAACACAATCCAGGGATAGGTCCAGCCCTTGCGCCAGTTCTTTACTTCAACTGCCCAGTACGCGAAGGTGAGCAGCGCCAGAGAGTAGCCTGCCGCGACCAGCACGTAGGAGCTGGTCCACATCTTCTTGTTCAAAGGGAACCACAGGGACCAGAGATAGCCCAGGGCCAGGCATGCGATGCACCCCGCGAGAAGCCCCAACGATTTGGCGTTGACGCTGCGCTTGGTGCGCAGCCAGATTCCGGTCAGCACCCCAAGCAGCGCCGTTCCAATGGCGGGCAGATCGCTCAGCAGGCCCTCCGGGTCGCGCAGGTTGTGGGTGGTCCAGTCCTCGTAAAGGTGACCGGGCATGAGCTGGCGGTCCAGCCAGGCAACCAGGTTTTGATCTTTATCGAGCAGGGGCACATCTCGTCCTGGCATGCCTGCGCCCGGTACCGGCACCCACTGTATAAGGATCCAGTACCCAATCAGCACTGCCGCGAGGGCGATGGCCTTGGTGGAGGCTCGCCGGTCCCAAAGGTAAAACAGGCTGACCACCAGGTAGCAGACTGCGATGCGCTGCAGCACCCCATAGAAGCGCAGATGATCAAGATGAAAGAAGGGGAACCCGTTCACCACAATTCCCAGCAGGATCAGGACGATGGCTCGTTGCAGGGTGTGCCAGGCCAGTTGAGCGCGCGTAGCTCCCTTGGCGAGGCGCGATTCAAACGCGAAGACCACCGAGACACCCACTACGAAAACGAAAGTAGGGAACACTAGGTCTGTCGGAGTCAGCCCGTTCCACGCAGCGTGGTTCATGAAGTGCCACGATCCGCGTCCGCCGTTATTGTTCACCATGATCATGAACGCAATGGTGATACCCCGCGCAATATCCAGCGAGAGGAGCCGCTTGAGCGGCGATGGGGAACTGCTGGTGCTGTGGGTTCGGAACTCGGTGGCTGCGGGGGCTGGATGGCTCATCCACTTCTCCGGCGATGGGGATTCCTTCAACGTAATCGCTGACGTGCCATTTGGCCAAGTTCATTCTCGCGCTACCACTTCCAGTGGGAGTGGTGAATTCACCTCGTCCTAACGCTGTTTCGGTGCATAATCCCAGGGATAACCCCAGCCGGAGTTGACCCGCACTCGAAGGAGAGCTTCATGATCCAGCTGAATGAAGTCGGCGCGTTTCCCGCTCTTGCTACGGGGAACCAATTTCAGGTCCGCTTCGGTCTCTACCTTCCCGGAGTTCGTCCCAGCGATGGCTTCGATGTGGTGGTCCGCGTCATTCACACCCAGGACCGGTTCGATCCCAGCGTGCCGGCTGCCACCTTCAGTTTGCAGTGGCAATCGGGAAGCTCTCTCGACCTGTGGACCGGCACGTTTGCACTGACCGCGGCGAATGGCCCCAACCTGGGCCAGCCTGGAATGCATCTCTATCGCTACGAGCTCTGGTGGACTCCGCCGGGCGGCGTACGCCAGCGTGTATGTCCCTGGATCGTCGACCCCTTCGCGCGGGAGACGGAGATTGGGAGGATGTCCGCCTTTACCCTGGACGCGGCTGCCGGCACCTTTGCCTGGACGGATGCGACCTACAAGACTCCGGAACTGGATGATCTGATCGTCTATGAACTTCAGGTGGAGGAGTTCAACGACGACTTCGACGGCGTAGTGGATCGCTTCACTTATTTGAAGAGCCTGGGCGTGAACTGCATCGAGCTCATGCCGGTCACCAGCATGCAGCTGGACTTCGACTGGGGATACGGACCTTTACACTACTTTGCCCCCAGCCATCACTTCGGTGGACCCGATTCTTTCAAGCGCCTCGTCGATACGGCTCATGGCGAAGGCATGGCCGTCATCCTGGACGTTGTCTACGAGCACGTCTCTACCTTCTTCGCGTATTACAACGTGTACAACTGCATCGCCAACACGCTCGGTGCGCCGCGCATTGCCAACCCGTTCATCGATGGCTGGAACGTCTACGGCTTTGGGCCCAAGCCCGACTTTACTGCCGCTCTCCCACTGGACTACTTCGAGACCGTGAACCGCTACTGGCTGGAGGAGTACCACATCGATGGCTTCCGCTCCGACGAGGTGACCGACCTCTACGTTCCGCCGATGGAGGCGGGATATCGGACACTGGTTCAGCAGACCTACAAGCACTCGCTGGGACTGTCGAGGTTCCAGGGGCCTTCGGGTGGATACAGCCGCATCATTCAGTGCGCGGAAGCGCTGGGCAAAGCCGCAACCGTGCTGCGTGAGAGCTACACCAATTGCGCGTGGCAAAACGGGTTGTTGGATCTGGCGGAGAGCGTCGCCGCCGGTTCGGCCGCCAGCGATGCTTATGCCCATCAGCTCGATCCCAGCTTTATGGGGTATCCAAACAGCAGTACGGTCGAAGATGCGCTGGGCAATCCAGTGGACATGCCGGTCGCTCCGTTCCAATACATCGAATCGCACGACCACAGCCAGCTGATCGTGTTTGCCGGAACCGGCGGGGATCGTAACGACGTTCTCCCCGAAGGCGATCGCAGCCGCTTCTTCAAATTGCAGCCGCATGCCATCGCCCTGTACACGCTGCAGGGGATTCCCATGCTGTGGCAGGGGCAGGAGTTCGCGGATAACTACGGTCTACCCGACGGTGGTCTTTCACGGGTGCACCTCGACCGGGTGACCCATTGGGAATACTTCTACGATCAGTATGGCCTCCCTCTGGTGAGCCTCTATCGCCGGTTGGCCACGCTGCGGCGCACCGTCGCCGCCCTGCGCGGCAGGTCCTCGTTTTACTACTGGCAGCAGTCGCTCCAGGGAACGCAAGCTATCGTCTATCACCGCTATGCGCCCGCGGACGGCGCGAAACCTGAGTCCTGGGCGCTGGTCACGCTGAACTTTGGCGACAGCGATGCACAGGTGAATGCGTCGTTTCCCGCGCCGGGAACCTGGCGCGAGATGCTGGACAACCAGTTCCGCCAATCTCCCCTGGAGATCTCCGCGGCGCAGAGCGGAGAGCTTATGCCGGTGATCGTGCCTTCGAACTATGGTCAGGTGTGGGTCAAGGTGAGCTAGCCAAGTGCACGCAGTATCGTGTGTGATGCCGGTTCCAACCGGCTGATGGCGACGGCTGCTAAACTCCCCATCAGCAATTGCTTTTGTCGTTGTTGGTTCGTGCTCCAGGAGATGATGGATGGCCGAGTTTCAGCCCTTTGTTCCACCCCAGGAAAACCGTCCCGAGTTCACAGTTCGCGCCCTGTTGCTGGGGGGTATCTTTGGCATCATCTTTGGAGGCGTGACAGTTTATGTGGGCCTGCGCGCCGGGCTCACCGTTGCCGCCTCGATTCCCATCTCCGTGCTGTCGATCAGCATCCTGCGGGTTCTGGGCCGCGCCTCCATCCTCGAGAACAACATCGTGCAGACCACCGGCAATGCGGGCCAGTCCATCGCCTCCGGTGTCATCTTCACCTTGCCGGCTTTGGTGTTTCTGGGCTTCGACCTGGAGTACGCGCGTATCTTCTTCCTGGCACTGATCGGCGGATGGCTGGGTGTCCTGTTCATGATCCCCTTGCGGCGGCAGCTTATTGTGCAGGAACACGGGGTGCTGGCCTACCCCGAAGGCACAGCCTGTGCGGACGTGCTGATTGCCGGTGAAAAGGGCGGATCGCTCGCCAGCCGCGTCTTTCTGGGGCTCGGCCTGGGTGGACTCTACACGCTCTTCCAGAACGAAAATCTGTTCAAAGCCTGGCCGGGGACGCCCGAGTATCAGCCTGACTTCGGACCGGCACACATCTTGAAGGGCGCGTCGATCAAGGCCGATGCCACTCCCGAGTACCTGGGTGTGGGCTACATCATCGGACCGCGGGTGGCGGGAACCATCTTCGCGGGTGGAGTGATCTCCTGGCTCGTGCTGATGCCGATGATTTACTTCTTCGGCAAATCGCTACCCGGTCCCGTGTATCCCGGCACAATTCCCATCGCACAGATGGGGCCTAGCCAGCTTTGGGCTACGTATATTCGACCCATGGGCGCGGGCGCGGTGGCGGCCTCTGGCTTGATCACCCTGCTGCGCACTCTGCCGACGATTATCAGCGCCCTGCGCGCAGGCATGAAGAACATGCGTCCCGGTGCGGCGGAAGCGGCCAAGCCACTGCGCACGGAGAACGATCTCTCCATGCGCACGGTAGTGTTTGGATCGCTGGTCTTGGTGGCGTTCACCTTCTTCTTTCTGCAGTTCAAGCCCGTACCCGGTGCCTACGTCGGCCCGCTCCCGAACCTTGCCGCGGCCCTGCTGATCGTGATCTTCGGCTTTTTGTTTGTCACCGTAAGCTCGCGCATCGTGGGCCTCATCGGCAGCTCCGCCAATCCGATGTCGGGAATGGCCATTGCGACACTCATGGCGACCTGCGCGGTGTTCCTGGTGCGCGGTTGGACCGCTCCAGCATTCGGTGCCCTGGCCATCACCATCGGCGGCACGGTGGCGATTGCGGCAGCCAACGCAGGCGATACATCGCAGGACCTGAAGACAGGCTTCCTGGTGGGTTCCACGCCCTGGAAGCAGCAAGTGGCGCTGATGTTCGGTGTGGTGATCTCCACGGTGGCGATCGGCTTCACCCTGAACCTGATGAACACCGGGCTGCAGGTGTTTCGCGCTGCCCCGCAGACTTGGAACCTGAGCGTTCCCCACTCGGGCGTGGCTGTCCAGCAGGATGTGAAGCATCTACCCGAGCAGTTCCCGGTTGAGGGTCCAAACAAGGCCAGCACCATGCACCACAAAGGCGAGTACATCGTGCTGAACGCACTAGGTTCCTCTGAGCTGGCGGATGGCAAGTACCTCTACTCGCCGGCGTCGGGCCGTATCGAGGTGCAGTGGATCCAGGGCATCGGCAGCGAGAAGGCTGCCGCTCCGCAGGCCCGTCTTATGGCCACGGTGATTAACGGCATCTTGAGCCGCAAGCTTGCCTGGGGCCTGGTGATGCTGGGCGTGTTTCTGGTGATTGCAGTGGAACTGCTGGGCGTGCGGTCGCTCTCCTTTGCAGTGGGAGCCTATCTGTCGATTGGCACTACGCTGGCCATCTTTTGCGGCGGCGTGGTGCGCTGGATGGTCGACCAGGCAGTGAAGCGCGCTGGCGGGGATGAGGCCGAGGCGGAGAGCGAAATCTCGCCCGGCTCGCTCTATGCTTCGGGATTGATCGCCGCCGGTGGCGTGATGGGCTTGATCGGCGTGGCTCTCAAGGCCTACGAAAACCTCACCGACAAGGGAGATATCCTCAACTTCCCGGATACCTTCCTCAACAACCCGGTCGTGTCGGTGCTGGCATTTTTAATGCTCGGCTATTCTCTGTATTACTTCGCGCGCAAGCCGCTGAAGAAATAGTCAGCGCACGACGGGGGGATGAGAACGGGATGCGAACGATCCATTCCCTCCCTGCAGTCATTCTGAGCGCAGCGGAGTCGAAGAACCTGCATTTGCGCTCTGTGCCTTTGCAACGCTCCTGTCCCGCACGGGCCATTCGCGACTATAGCGAAACCAGAGTTGCTGTGTCCTGGGTCGCAGCGTTCGAGTTGACGCGACTCCGAGGAGCGGCAACCTTCCGCGTAACTCGGTTGGATACACCTACTCCGGTTTCGCTCTAGAAAAGCGCTACGCTTCAGTCTCTGCGGGCTGCAGGCGCTTGGCCACAGCCCACTTCAGTTCCTCAATGCCTGCACCGGTCACCGCGGAGATGGCGTGAAACTCCAGCTTGCGCCGCTTCACGTGGGCGGATAGCTTCTTCAGCTTCTCCGGATTGGCAGCGTCAATCTTGGTGGCGCACACCATCATGGGCTTCTCATCCAGGCCGTTGCCGAAGCTTGCCAGTTCGTTATTGATGACCTTGAAGTCTTCTACCGGATCGGGTCTTCCGGACGCGTCCGAGACATCCACCAGATGCACCAGGACGCGTGTGCGCTCGATGTGGCGCAGAAACTGAATACCCAGGCCCTGGCCGAGATGCGCGCCTTCGATGAGTCCCGGCACATCGGCTACCACGAAGGATTGCTGCTCGGGCTGCTCGCCGACCGTAACCACGCCGAGATTGGGCTCGAGCGTAGTGAACGGATAGTCGGCGATCTTCGGCTTGGCCGCGGAGATGCGCGAGATCAACGTGGACTTGCCGGCGTTGGGATAGCCGACCAGGCCCACATCGGCCAGCAACTTCAGCTCCAGACGGAACAGCCGTTCTTCTCCCGGCCGGCCCATCTCGTGTTCGCGAGGAGCCTGGTGCGTGGGGGTGGCGAAGTGCTGGTTGCCGCGTCCGCCACGTCCGCCTTTGGCGATGATGATGCGCTCGTCGGGCGTGGAGAAGTCGTGCACCAGTTCGCCGGTCTCGGCGTCGTACACCGCGGTGCCTACCGGGACCTGGAGCACGATGTCATGGCCATCCGAGCCGGAGCAGTTGGAGCCCATGCCGTGCTCGCCCCGTTGCGCCTTGTGCTCGGGGTTATAACGGAAATGAATCAGGGTATTGTGACGTTGCGACGATTCCATCACCACATCGCCGCCACGTCCGCCGTCGCCGCCGGAGGGTCCGCCACGGGGAACAAATTTCTCGCGCCGGAAGGCCATGCAGCCGTTGCCGCCGTCGCCGGCCTTTACCCGAATCTTTACTTCATCGATAAACATAGTGTCAGCCCATTCGTGTCGCAGTCTAAGGGTCTTGCGACCCAGGAGCGGGCGCGCAGGGCCTTCCTGGACCTATTGCGTCTTAGGAGCATGTCGGGGCTGCGAAGCCATCCAAACGGCTGCCACCGATAGCGGGGGCTTGGCCGGGAAGGCTCGCGGCACCTTCAGCTTCCGAAGCCGCCGTAAAACTGCCGTCTTCCCAGTTTAGCAATTCGAGAATACAATCGCTGCTAACTTCCCTTCTTCTTGGGCTCACGGGGCGGTCGACAGGACCTCCTTGCCGGGGCGGCGCAGGAAACGATCGCACCCATACTGGCGGCGTCGAGACGCATGCCAGGCGAGGTGGACTGTGCGTGCTCCCAAGCGCTGCCGTGGGCAGCAAGGAAGATCTATCTGTGCCCGATGCCTGTGGGCAGGGGGCCTGAGCCTGTTTTGGCCGCTGCTGGCGCTGACGCAGAACTCGACCGGCGGCATCTCGGGCAAACTTACCGATCTCTATGCCAGGCCATTAGGGCAAGCTACCCTTGTCCTGCGCAATAGCGCCACGGGCCTCGCTGCGCGGACGACGACGGGCAAAAATGGTGCCTACAAGGTTGTCGGTCTGCTTCCAGGCGAGTACATCCTGGAAGCCGAGACCCCGCAAAATCAGCACGGACGTTTGGAAGGCATCCTGATTGTTCCTGGCCACGAGCAGAAGGTGCTGGTGGCGGTCGAGCTGAGGAGCGGGCATAGTCCCGCGATTACCGTCGCAGCTGTTCCTGCTCCCGCCGCGAGCATCGCGAGGGTAGCCGTGCCATCTCCTGTCGAACCAAAGCGTGCGGCTCTGCTCACATCAGCCTCGCTTGCCACCCCGGCGTCGGAACGAGCGCAGCCAGTCTTAAGAGCAGCAAGTCTGGACGGCGCGACCATTGCAGATCGGGTTCCGTGGGTCGATCCTCTTCGGCCGAGCGCAGCGGCATCCCTGGCAGGGCTCCTGGTCGGCAGCAGGAAGCTCGAACTGCAGCCCGTCTCCATCGCTCTGACCGATGCCGCCATAGCCGCGCTACCACTGGCGGCAGTGAAGGTTCCTGCGGTTGAGATGTACGCAACCGGAGCCGCTTCAGCCCATCCACTACTCACAGAAGACACTCCCTCCACGACGGCCCTGAGCAGCGAAGAACTGGAGGCCCTGCCGCTTACCGCCCGCAACTGGACGGAGTTCGGGAGCGCCGATGCAGCCAATCAAGAGATTGCGTCCGGCATGGAAACGCAGGATGCAGAGTCCGATCGCACGCGCTTCGTTGCGCGGACCAGCGGCAGCGTTCTGGAATCGAGGGAGGGTTCTGCGTTTGCGTCTCAGGTGAATGCAGTGAACGGCATGTCGGCCGAATCTCAGGAGCCGCACGATCAGACTGACTTGCGCCGTATCGACCGATTCCACGGACAGGCGTTCCTGTTTTCACGTCAGAATCTCTGGGGAGCGCGGAATCCCTTCACCTACTGGATCAAGCAGACGGCGGCGGCCACCGCGACCAGCACGCCGGTCTTTTCGCCGGAGCCCTACACTGCTCCGGACCAGCAGCACACTTGGGGGCTGGGCGTAGGTGGGACCCTATGGCGTCGTCGCCTTTCCTGGTTTAGCGGATTCGATCAGGATCTCCGCAACGATCCTGCGGTCTCGATCGTCAAGCACCCGGATCGCTTCTTTGCTCAGCCCAGTAACGACGAACTGCAGCTGTTGAGTGCGCGCCTGAGACTGAGCAACGCCGATCCCATTGGTGAGGGACTCTCCGCCTATTCCAGCATGCTCAGCTCACTGGCTGAACTGCTTGGGCCGGGGGCGCGGAGTTCGGTGCAATCCGCCGCGTTTACGCGCATGGATTCGAACCTCGCGGAGCGCCACCATCTCACAGTTGAAGCGAATGGTGCAATGTCTTCCTCGCCGGGTGGAGGACTGACGCGGGTCGCAGAAGCGTATGGAAATCACAGTCTGGGCAACGCACAGGCTCGCGAGGGATGGCTGTTGGCGCGCTGGGAGGCATACCTTACCCCTAACTTGCTGGCGATCACACAAAGCTCACTTGGAAAGCAGGTTTTGAGGCGCCCGGCGGAGACTCCCTCTGCGTTTGAAGCCGCCCTCAACGCCAGCGGACCCGGTCCATTGCCGCAAATGATCGTGGACTCGCGCTACGGGTTCACGATCGGCAATCCAGCGCGGTTTGGTTCGGGCGCCTACCCCGACGAGCATCGGTTTGAGCTGCAGGAGACGCTTAGCTGGGCGCACGGGCCCTTCCTGATCAAGAGCGGGGTCAGTGTGCGTCATAGCGCAGACCAGACGAGTTTTCTTCCCAACCGCTCCGGAACCTATCACTATGCGCGGGTAGAGAACTTCATCTCCGATGCCGTGGTGTTCCGCAAGTACGGCCTGCTCGGTGCCCCTGGAGACCAGCACAACTGCGATCCTCGCGGAAAGGCGTGGAGGGATAGCACCGGGCAGCTCAATGGCCTGGGATATTTGCCGTGCTATTCCTACTTCACGCAGACGTTGGGACCGACCAACTGGAGGCTCAGCACCAACGATTGGGCAAGCTTCACCACCGCGCAGTGGCAGCCTTCCCGCGACCTGGTCTTGTCGGGAGCGCTGCGATGGGCCATGGAGGAGCTTCCTCCTCCTATCCTCGCGATGAGCAATCCTGATCTGCCGCTGACACAGAAACTGCCCGCGCTGGGCAGCGAGTGGGCACCGCGGTTTGGGCTGGCCTGGGGGCGTCGCGAGAGCAGCCGGCCGGTTCTCGAGATCGGTTACGGGGTGTACTTCGGCCGGACCAGCAGCAGTCTCCTGGAGAGCGCGCTTACGCAAACCGGGTCGCCGCACGGGGACCAGCGCTTCCTTTTCCGGCCCACCGATAATCTGTCTCCACTGGAGGGAGGCGCGCCGCCGTTTCCCTACGTTCTGAGCGGGCTGCCTGGAAGTGTAGAGAAGCCGAACGTGGTGGAGTTTGTAGCAAGGTATCGCAATCCGGAGATCCACCAGGCCGACGCAGAGCTTCAGCAGAGCCTGCCCGGGCACGTGGTGATTTCCGTGAGCGCGTCCATGAGCCTGGGACGGCGGCTGCCGATCACCGTCGACACTAACCTGGATCCGTCGTTGAATCCCGGCAGCATCACTTATGGTGTGGTGGATGCCAGCGGGAAGGGGCCGATCCGATCCAAGCAAATCACGATTCCATTCTTCGCGGCGTGGCCCAGCATGCAGGGCTCCGGTGGCCGGATGCATCCCAGCTATCAGCAAATCGAACAGATCGCAGCCCGCGCCAATTCGACTTATCAGGCGGGAACCATACGCCTGACGCGGAACGCACCGCGGGGTCTCAGCTTTCACTTGCGCTATACGTATGGCCACGCTGCAGACTGGAACCCCAACGAGAGCAGTCTGGTGACGGGGAGCAGCGTGCTCGACCCGACGGACTTCTCCCTGGAGTATGGACCGGGTAACCTCGATATCCGCCACTCGGCCTCCGCAGTGGGGATTTGGAATACCCCCTGGAAACACCGGCATCTGGAGGGCTGGCTGTCCAACAACTGGACGCTCTCCTCAGTTGGCTGGTTCCACAGCGGCCTGCCATTCACCATGCGCACCGCGGGCCGGCTCAGTCACGAATTCACTGCTCCCGGCTCTCTGGTGGCGGCTTTGGCGCCCGGCATGAACGGATCCGGAGGTGACAATCGGGTCTACGGCGTAGGCCGGAATATCTACCGCTATCCCCAGACCTGGAAGCTGGATCTGCGACTAAGAAAGCAACTAACCCTGGGTCACGAGCGGGACCTAGAGCTTTTTGCGGAAAGCTATAACCTCTTTAACCACCAGAACGTTACGGAGTTGGAGACGGTGGGCTATTTCATCGAGCCTGGGGGCGAGAACCTGGGCCTGCCCACACTGAACTACCTGACCGGCATCAAGGCGGGCCAGACGGAGTTCGGGCAGCCGCTCAACATCAATGGCACCGAGTTCTTCAGGCCCCGCCAGTTACAGTTCGGAGTGCGTCTGCGCTACTAAACGCCGCGTGCCGGTCGCCGGGTCTGCAGGCTTTCTGCACCTTCGACTCGCGTTTTTGCAACTTCTGCCGATATCCAAGAGCATTGGGAGATCTCTGTTTCCCCGCTTGCCCGAAGTGAGCATCAGGTCATAACCCACAGGGTCGGCATGTGGGTTGTCTCTCACGCAAGCGATATCGATGAGCTTAGTAGCTCCTGGAGTAAGGAGGCACGGCGATGTTTCCTGAAGCGGCCAACGAAACACCAAAAACGATGCGCAAGCACCGAGACCGCGTTTATGAACGCTTCTCCCTCGGCTCTGTGCCCGCAAACCTCGTCTACAAGGGAATCTCCTACCCCTGCCAGGCGATCGACATCAGCATCGGCGGATGCTGCCTGCGCTTGGAACAGCCCTTCCCCGATGGCGCACTTGCATCTGTGAATCTGGCCCTGTCCATCTTCGGTATCCGGCTCCGCATCGGCGGAGTGACCCAGTGGATTAGGGGCGACAATATGGTCGGAGTCCGCTTCATTCATCCCTCCGCACGCTCGAAGAACCAGCTGGCCAGCTTCCTTACTTGCCTGGTAGATCAAACCGCGGCGGACTTTGTACGCGAAGCTCTGGCCGCGGCGCCCAGCAACTCGGCCGTGGGAGCCATTCTCGTCCCGGAGCCTATCCCCGGCGAGCCGGTGGCCCCGGTGGTGGCTCAACCCCAAGAGCAGGATACCCCTGCAGAAGAGCCGACCAGTGAAGAAGAGCAGTTCAAGATGGTCGAGGCCACTCAGGAAGAACTGAACCTCAAGCTGGAGGATTCGCCTGCGCATCTGCATCTGCTCAATCCAGTGGTGGACATTCACGGCTCGGTGATCGAGCTGCATTCGGAAGGATGCAGGTTCAGGACCGCGGCCAAGTTCCAGCTCGATCTCTACTCGCGGGTCGAACTCCATCTGCGCTTCCGGGGACTGCAACTCAAATTGCCCGCGGTGGTCAGCGAGATCTGCGATGCGCACACCGCGGCGGTTCGCTTCCTGGGACTCAGCGAACGTAAACACGAACAACTGGGCGAGATCTTAGCTGAACTTGTGGACGGCAGAGCCGACGCGGCCTGAAATCAGGGTGATTGCCCGGTTGAACAATGCTCTTCCTGCGTCACGCTCCTGCTGTCGAGCTTGAGACAAACTGCGCCGGTTAGATCCGTGCTGACGGTGCGCACGCGTGCATTCTCGAGCTCTCGCAGAATCTCAGGGCGGGGATGTCCATAGCGGTTGTGCAAGCCGCAGGAGATCACCGCCCATTGCGGCGCGATCCGTGTCAGAAAATCCGGAATCGTAGACGAAGTGCTGCCGTGATGGCCGACCTTGAGCACCGTACTTTGCAGTGAGGATTCGGTGAGCATCGCTTGCTCCTCCGGACCCTCCGCATCTCCTTCCAGCAACACCGATGTCGAGCCGTAAGCGGCTTGCAGAACCAGCGACTCGTCGTTCACCGATTTTGAATCAGGCAGTGCCGCGGGTTGTGGAGCAAGAACGCGTACCTGCAGCGAGCCCATTGCAAATGCGTCGCCGGCGCGCAGCGTGCGGATCTTTGCTGGCGTTGCATCGAGGTTGGGGAACAGCCTCTTCAGGGGCGGAAAATGCGGGCTGACCCACAGCTCATCGGGATGGAAATTGCGAACGATGGCAGGCAGGCCGCCGGTGTGATCCGCGTGGGCGTGACTTAAGGCGACCGCGTCGAGATGGCGAATGCCCCGGGACCACAGGGCTGCGGATACCACCTCTTCTCCAATGTCGAATGCGGATGCTGCGCGGCGTGGATCGCCCTCCACTCCTCCGGTGTCGACCAGCAGGGTCTGGCCCTCGGGTGTGATGAGCAATAGTGAGTCGCCCTGGCCCACATCGATGGCCTCAAACAACAACGCATTGGCTGGATGCTGGATGGGCCGAGGTGTGACTGCGGCGAGGGCGGCGAGGCCCAGGGCGATCCAGGAGGAGCGGCGCAGCCAAGCCTGTTTTCTCCAGGCCAGCAGCACTGCGGCTCCGAGGCCAACGCAAAACGCCGCCGATTGCCAGGGCGTTGGCGTTGCAAGCCGCACGTCGCTCCAAGACAAGGATCCGAACAGGTGCACCATTCCGACTCCCGCATGCAACAGCAGGCCGGTGAGTGATGCTGGGACTATGGCCAGCGGCGGCCACACTGTCAGCGCAAGCAAGGTGAGCAGGGCGCACGGCATCAGCAACGTCGTGACCGGTAGCACCAGCAGATTTACTGGAAGGGCCAAAAGCGTGAGTCGGTGGAAATACGCCGCCATCGGCAATGTCATCGCAAGTTCCACGATGATGGTGACCGTGACCGCCTCTGCAATGCGGAGAGCGTTCCGTACGGCCCACGGAAACACAGACCAGGCGATACGCTTGTGTGTCGCCGGTTGCAGGCGAGCAGCGGTCATTCTTAGGGCCACGCGAAATTGCGCGAGATGTGGGGAGAGACCCACATCCATAGAGATGGTTTTGAGCGCGCGTGTCGCAGCAATGTAGGGGTGAAGCGTGGTCTTCAACAAGGGTGTTGCGATTCCAGCGATGCTCACGACTGCAAGTAGCGTCATCTGGAAGCTGGAGTCGAAGAGACTCGCAGGGCTGGCGGCCAACAGAGAAAGCGCAGCGACACCAATCGCGTTGAGCGGCTTTCGATCGCGAAAGAAGAGGCGGCTGAGCAGGTAGATCGCAACCATCCACAAGGAGCGCTGCACCGGAGCTGCGAAGCCGGTGAACAGCGCGTAAGCCAGCGATCCCGCCAGCGTCAGGACTGTGGATGCGAGCCGGGGCAGGCGGGCTTGTTGTGAAATCCAAAGCAAGCATCCGGCGACGATTGCCAGGTGGAGGCCGGATACAACCAGCATGTGGAAGGATCCCGTGCGCTCAAACGCGACACGGAGTGGATGGTCGAGTCCGGTGCGATCCCCCGTGAGCATAGCGGCGAGCAGGATTGCATCTTCGCGGTCCAGGCGCAGCCAACGAGGCAATCGCTGCACTCTCTCGGGCAGCGTCGCGACGCGCACACTGGCGGCGTGTTGCAGGGCGCTGAGCCCGCAAGCCCATCCCGGAGAATTTGCTGCCAATCTCTGCACATCCGCCAGGTCCACGGGCGCGGTGGCCGTAATCCCTTGCTTGGCTAGGAAATCCGCATCGCTCCAGGCACCTGGATCGTGATAAGCACGCGGGGGCAGCAGGCGGGCCGAGGCACGAATGTGCTCGCCGCAGCGCAGGGCAGCTTGCGGAGAGGCTCCGGACGCAGCCGACCAGCGCACAATCAGCCGCACCGCACCTGTGGTCGGCTGCTGAATGTCGGTCTGGTCATCGACCACTTCGATGGAGGACAGCCGCAGATCGATGCGCTGGAAAAGAAACTGTCCTTTGGATCCGCTCTCGTCAGGCTCCGCGTCGTTGCGCGCGGGGCCGGCGCTTACGATCTCCCCCTCGACGGTGCGCAGCAGCCCATCGGACAGCTGCAGGAGCGCGGGATCAGGAGCTGGCTGGGGCTCCATCTCTGCGCTCCACGCGCCAACGAGGATGCAGAGTATGGCAAGTGAAGCCCAGACTATACGCGGAGCGCTCTTGATTGCGATGACGCTGAGCACGCCAAGGGCGGCGATTCCGATCAGCAAAAGCGGTGGGCGAAGCCACACAACATGCGCGAGCAAGATTCCGAGCGCAAAAAGCCACGCAGCATGGAAGAGAGGGATCCCGGCGCGGTCTTCCTGCAAAGACGCGGGCACTTCGGAGCGTGCACATTCCGCTTGCATGGCGTCTGGCCATTGAAAGGATCGTTGCAGAAGAGCCTATCAGGCGCGGCGCAAATGCGCTATGGTCTCCAGGTGAAAGGTCTGGGGGAAGAGATCGGCCAGCGCCAGTCGCTCGATGCGGTAGCCACCATCGACAAGCACGCGTAGATCGCGGCTGAGCGTGGCGGGGTCGCAGGAGACGTACACCATGTTTGCGGCTCCGATTTCACTGAGCAATGCGGTGATCTCGGGCCCCAAGCCGGTGCGCGGCGGGTCCACTACGATCAGGTCTGGCGGGGTGCCCGTCCGGTTCTGCTGAAGGAACTGGAGTGTGCCTGCAATGACGGCTTGCCCGCCAGTGCCTTGCAGGTTGGCAGTGAGAGCGGCCTTTGCACTGGGCGCGGACTCGACCGCAATCACTTGTTCGAAGCTTTGAGCCAGTCGCTTGGCAAACAGCCCGACACCGGCAAACAGATCCCAAGCCAGCGCTTCCTCTTGCTCCGCCGTGACGTGTTGCACAAAGCGATCAATCAGATGGCGGTTCACCTGGAAGAAGGCGCCATGATCAACGCGATAGTCCAGCCCAGCGGCGCGATATATGAGTGAAGTTTCGCCCCACCGGTCGAGCGTGCGCGGTGCTTGGTGCCCATCGCTTTCCAAGACGAGCTCGGCGCCGATCAGCTCTGGTACGCGATCGTGCAATGTCTGTGCGTAGCTGTTCAAGGGAAGCTTCGAGGGACGGTCGACGAACAAGCTCACGAGGAGCTGAGTTCCCTCCGCGTTGCAGAAGAGTGCGATCTCCCGCGGCTGCTGTGCCGTCTCGAAGGCGCGCGACACGTCGGCAGCTTGGAGCGCGGCGTTCACCAGCAAGGGGGCTGCGATCGGGCATTCCTGGATAGGGATGATCTGATGAGATCTGCGCCCGCGGTAGCCGACATTCCCCTCGCGATCGAAGGCCAGACGAATGCGGTTGCGGTAGCCCCATGGCTCGCCTGCAAGCAGGATGATCTCGCCGGAATATTCCACTCCGCCGCGGCTCAGCGTCTCTCGCAGCACGTCCTGCTTGATCTGTAGCTGCGCATCGTAGTTGGCGTGTTGATAATGGCATCCGCCGCAGGGTCCAAAGTGAGGACAGAGTGGAGCGACACGTTGAGGAGAAGCCTCGACCAATTCCTCGAGCTCGGCAACCGCATAGCCACGCTTGCTCTTGTCGTCCACGATGCGCACCCTGGCGCGTTCTGCGGGTAAGGCCATGGGGACGAAGATCGCCTTTCCCTCATGGCGGGCAAGGAAGTTGCCACCATAGATGGGCTTCTCAATCTGCACCAGCTCAAACGCAGGCGAGGCGCTCGTGCCAACTGCCCTTTGTACCGTCGGACTTCCGTCCGATGTCTTGCGTGCGGTCCGCTGATTCGATCGGGGGCGGCGTTTCATTGCTGGCTCATGTAGAAGAGGCTGAGGCGGGGCAGGTTGTAGTGGGCCAGCAACTGCTTCTGCACAAACTGCCGTTCCACTTGCCGCAGCTGTACGGCGCCCATGCGCGCGCGATACCGGGCCAGCTCCCGCGCAGCATGTTCCTTGAGTCCCACCAGCAAATCTTCGGGCGCAGCGGTGGTCAGCGCGGCGAATAGCTTCTCTTCCAGCACGGTGAGATTTCGTTCGAGGGATTCGGTATCGAGGGTGGCCTTGGGATCGGCGGAGCGCACCTCGGTGGCCAGTTCGCGCAGCCGTGCCGCCGTGGCTGTGCAAGTTTCGGTTGCAACGGAGGCTTTTTGCAGGATCTCCGCGGCCGCTTCGAGGTGGCCGGCAACGCGCTCGTGCTCGAAGCCCGTTTCCTGTTCCGAGGCACTCGTGGGGCTCGCAGATCCTGCGGCGGACTCGCGAAGCTCGGTGGCTGCTTCCATCACGGCCTGTGCACACCAGGCCAGGCCATTGATGCGCCGCTGATGCCCGCGATGCTGCCGCGCCTCATACTTGTCGAAAGCGGCGTCGATGCCGCGCAATGCGGCATCCAGAGGCACTCCCGCATCCCGCCAGGTTTCAATGAGTGCCCAGTCGACCGTAGAAAGCAGCAGCAGCGAGCCACGCCGCCGCTGGAAGTGCTCTTCGATCTCGGTGAAGTAGTTAACGTAGTTCTGCAAAGCCAGTCTCAGTGTGCCCGTGTGCGAGTTCGTGCCGAACGATTGCGCTCAAACAAGATGCGCAGACCATCGAGCGTGAGCATGTCATCGATCTGCTTGATGTAGCGCGAATCTTCCGCGACCTGGCGAGCCAATCCTCCGGTGGCGATGACGCGCACCTGCTCGCCGATCTCGGCAGTCATGCGCTCCAGGATGCCGTCCACGAGTCCGATGTAGCCGTAGTAGAGTCCGCTCTGAAGATGAGTGACGGTGTTGGTGCCGATTACCTTTGCCGGGCGCTTGATGTCGACTCGCCCCAGCCGGGCAGCGCGCGAAAACAATGCGTCCGCACTGATGCCCAGACCCGGTGAAATCGCGCCGCCCAGATACTCGCCCTTCGCGGAGATCACGTCGAAGGTGGTGGCGGTGCCGAAGTCAACCACAATGCACGGTCCACCATAGCGCTCGAAGGCGGCAATCGCGTTTACCAGCCGGTCCGCTCCTAACTCCGCGGGATTATCCACCAGCACAGGCATGCCGGTCTTGATGCCGGGCTCGACGAAGATCGGTTGCAAGCGGAAGTACTTTTCACAGACGCGCCGCAACGTGCTCTCTACCGGCGGGACCACGGAAGAGATGATGATGTGCTTCACCTGGTCGACCGAGATGCCGTTCATCTGAAACAGATTGACGAAGAGCACTCCGTATTCATCGGAGGTTTGCGCGCGATGTGTGGTGACGCGCCAATGGGCAGCCAACTCAAAATGGATATCGCCGCTCGCCGACGAGGTTGGAGGCGTGGCGTCGAGATCGTAAAGCCCCAGGACCGTGTTCGTATTTCCTACGTCAAGCGCAAGCAGCATCCTAAAGGCTCCTGATCTTTAGCTTCGATCCAAGCACCAACTCTCCAGCGGAAAGCTAGAGGCGCTCGGCTAGTAATGATGAGTTGTTGCTTCACGGATACCACCGGTCTGCACCCGCACCACTCCAGCCTGTGTGCGCACCAGCAGAAAGCCGTGCTCGTCCAACCCCTCTGTGGTTCCTACGCAAGCCTGTGGCCCGTGAACTTCGACCGCTCGGCCCCGTACCCAACTGGATGCAGCGGCTACGCGCATGGGGATCGACGAGGCGGCGCTTGCATCGTGCAGGCCGCGATATTCGCGCTCCAGCGATTCTAGCAGGGCTATCAGCAGCTCCTGGCGGCTCACGCGAGTGCCAGATTCCAGATCGAGCGAGGTCGCGGGCGTGGCCAAGTCAGCTGCGAACGCACGCTGGTGGACGTTGATGCCGATTCCCACCACGCTGAATGCAATGCCGCTGCCGTCCATCTGACCTTCGGCAAGAATTCCGCCCGTCTTGCGCGGTCCGATCAGCAGATCGTTGGGCCAGCGCAGGTCGACATCGAGATGGCTGGCGCAGCGGATCGCTTCAGCCGCTGCCAATCCAGCCGCCAGAGGAAGCAATGCCAGCCTCTCCCCCCTAAACTGCGGCCGCAACAGGACGCTGACATACAAGCCATCTCCGGCGTTCGAGTGCCAGGCGTGATTGCCGCGACCACGGCCGGCAGTCTGCTCGTCGGCCAAAAATACCGAACCATGGGGAGCGCCTGCGCGGCCTGCGGCCATGGCATCGCTGTTGGTGGATCCGGTGCTGGGCGCAAAGTGAACCTTGCCTGCGAAGACGGATCCGGCCAGGGAATCTTCAAGAGCAGCGAGATCGTACATACTCTGCGCTACTCCGCCACAATGCTCATGGAGATGTCAGCGGCTCTTGCGGAGTGCGTCAGCGCGCCCACGCTGATGAAGTCCACACCGGACTCGGCGTAAGCACGGATGTTGTCGAGCACAATGCCGCCGGAGGCCTCGGTGGGAATCCAGCGCTTCTCCGCCTTGATGCGATCCACGGAGTTCTTCACCTGCTCGGGCGTCATGTTGTCCAGCAGAATCGCCTCCGCGCCACCCTCAAGTGCCTCTTCGAGCTCCTGCGGGGTACGCACTTCGATCTGCACGCGCTGTCCGCTTTGGCGACGTTCCAGAGCATGGGCCAACGCTGTGCGCAGGCCGCCGCCGAGCGAGATGTGGTTGTTCTTGATCAGGATGCCACTGGCCAGATCCAGCCGGTGATTGGTGCCTCCGCCGCAGAGCACGGCGTACTTCTCCAGCGATCGCAGCCCGGGCACGGTCTTGCGCGTGTCCAACACGCGGGACTGGGTGCCGTGGATGGCGTCGACGTAGTGGCGCGTATTGGTGGCAATACCGCTGAGGTGTTGCAGCAGGTTCAGGATCACGCGCTCGCAGCTCAACAGCACGCGCGCGTTGTGGCGGATCACCGCCATCACCTGGCCGGCGCGTACTCGCACTCCATCGAAGATCTCAGGATGGCTCACGACCTCAAAACGCGTCTGCGCCTGCGCGCGGCGATCGAGGCGGGCAAAGATCTCCAGAAAACGCGGTACACAACCGATGCCCGCCAACACCAGGTCTTCGCGGGCAATGATCGAGGCTGAGGCGCGAAGGTCGGGGTCGATGGTGACGTTGGTGGTAGCGTCGCGCGCAGCTTGGTCTTCTACCAAGGCCTGTTCCAGCAGTGCATCAATCCGGCTGTTTTTCCAATCCATGGGTCAGTTCACAATTCTTAGTTCACAGTTCGCGGCTGACAGCTAACTGTCGTCCGCGCGCTCAGTTTTTGGTCGATCGTGCTTCGCTTCGCCTGGCTCTAGAGAAGCTTCGTACCTGTTTGATTGGATTGACCTCTCCGCTTCTCTCTAGAGCAATGAACAACTGCAGATGCCTTTGCTGCGCTCAGAATGACAACATAGGGAAGTAAGACTGAACTATTCGCTGGGCGGCAAATTGCCCAGTGCTTCGCGCGCCTTCTCCAGTAGCAAGCGCGTCTCTGCTTCTTGCTTCTTCAAACCTTCCACTACCTGAGCTGGAGCCTTGGCCAGAAAGCCTTCGTTCCCCAGTTGCCGTTCGGCCGCCGTCATGCCTTTCTCTAGCTTGGCGATCTCCTTCAGCAATTTCTCCCGTTCGGCAGCCACATCGATCTTGCGCTCATAAACGACGGCGAGGTCGAAGACGGCCGTGTGGTGCTTCGAAAGTCCAGTCGAGATCGCCTCAACAAAACGAACTTCACTCACTCGCGCCAGCCGCTCGATGATCTCCTTCGCATTCTGTATGGCGCTGCGCGTGGCCTGGTCTGTCCGGATCTCCACTGGGACCGCAGCCTTCTCTTCGACCCCGATCTCCTTGCGCAACGCGCGCACCTCGACGATCAGGGATTGAATCAGCTCCATCTGTGCGATAGCTTGCTGGTCCACGGTTGTGCCGTCTGCCTGCGGATAACGTGTCAGTGCAATCGACTTCGCTGGCGGCTCTTCGTCGTACAGCGCGTGCCAGATCTCTTCGGTGAGGAACGGCATGAACGGCGAGAGCATGCGTAGCGCGACCTCGAAGACCGAAACCAACGTGGTCAAAGCCGACTTGGTCGCTGCCCTGTCGGCATTCTCGCTGAAGTCCAGCCGCAGCTTTACGATCTCCAGATACCAATCGCAGAAGCTGCCCCAGAAGAACTGATAAATGGTGCTGGCCGCGTCGTCGTAGCGGTAGTTCTCGAGCGACTGGTTCACCTTGGCCGCTGTGGCATGCAGTTCCGCAACGATCCAGCGTGCCTCCAGCGGTGCATCTGCAGGCACGGTCGGCATTCCGCCTAGCGCGGAAGGGTCAACCCCGATGCCAACCTCTGCTCCGCGGTCGACGTTCATGAACAGGAAGCGGGCGGCATTCCAGATCTTGTTGGCAAAGGCGCGATAGCCCTCGGTGCGGGCCACGTTGAACGCGATATCGGTGCCGGGGGAGGCCATCGAGGCCAGCGTGAAGCGCACCGCATCGGTGCCGTACTGCTTCACGATCTCGATGGGGTCGATCACGTTGCCCTTGGTCTTCGACATCTTCTCGCGGTTGGCGTCGCGCACCAGGGCGTGGATGTACACCTGGCGGAACGGTACTGATTCGGCGAGCGAACGCGGGCTGCCGTCGGCCATAGGCACATCGGCGGAGAACCAGCAGCCCAGCATGATCATGCGCGCCACCCAGAAGAAGAGGATGTCGAAGCCGGTCACCAGCAAGCTGCTTGGATAGAACGCATCGAAGTCCGCGCGGCTTTCCGCGGTGATATTGGGCCAGCCGAAGACCGATACCGGCAGCAGGCCCGAGGAGAACCAGGTGTCGAGCACGTCGGTCTCTTGCGTAATCTGGGCCGATCCGCAGTGCGCGCACTTGTCGGGATCCTGCCGCGCCACCGTGATCTTATGACACGTTGTGCAATGCCATGCGGGGATGCGATGGCCCCACCACAGCTGCCGCGAGATACACCAGTCGTGAATGTTGTTCATCCACTCGAAGTACGTCTTGGCGTACATCTCCGGCGTGAAGCGGATGTGTCCTTCCTTCACCGCGGCGATAGCCTTGTCGGCGAGCGGCTGAATCTTCACGAACCATTGGGTGGAGAGCCGCGGCTCCACAATCGTTTTGCAGCGATCGCAGTGGCCGACGTTGTTGACGTGATCTTTGACCCCGACCAGCAGGCCCTGAGCCTCGAGGGCCGCGACAATTTCCTTGCGCGCCTCGTAGCGATCCAGCCCGGCGTACCGTCCGCCGGCTTCGTTGATGTGTGCCGTCGCGTCCATCACGTTGATGGAGGGCAGGTGATGCCGCTCGCCCAGCGCGAAGTCGTTGGGATCGTGGGCGGGGGTGATCTTCACGGCGCCGGTGCCGAACTCCCGGCTCACCCACTCATCCAGAACGATAGGGATCTCGCGGCCCATGAGGGGCAGCTTGAGCTTTTTGCCGTGCAGATGGGTATAGCGCTCGTCCGCGGGGTGAACCGCGACCGCCACGTCGCCCAGCATGGTCTCGGGCCGGGTGGTGGCGATGGTCAGGGACTCGCCCGTCTCCTTGCCGGTGTCATCCACTACCGGATAGCGAATCTCCCAGAGGTTGCCCTTGTGCTCGTCATACACCACTTCGAGATCGCTGATCGCGGTCTGGCAGCGCGGGCACCAGTTCACGATGTAGGCGCCGCGATAGATGAGTCCCTGCTCGTGGAGCTTGACGAAGGCCTCGCGAACTGCCACGGAGAGCCGTTCGTCCATGGTGAAGTACTCGCGGTTCCAGTCCACGGAGGCGCCGAGACGCTTCATCTGGTCGAGAATGGCTCCGCCGTAGTGCCGCTTCCACTCCCACACCCGCTCCACGAAGGCCTCGCGACCCAGCTGCTGCCGGGAGGTGCCTTCGGAGGTCAACTGCCGCTCCACCATCATCTGGGTGGCGATGCCGGCGTGGTCCGTTCCAGGAAGCCACAGGGCGGGGCGTCCCTTCATGCGCTGCCAGCGGGTCAGGATGTCCATCTCCGTCTGGTTGAGCATATGGCCCATGTGCAGGCGTCCGGTTACGTTGGGCGGCGGCAGCAGAATGGTGAAGGCGTCGAGGCCCTCTTCGAGTTCAGTCTGATTGGGCGTGGGCTGCGTGAAGAGGTTCTCGCGCACCCAGTACTCCGCCCAGCGGTCTTCGATGGCGGTGGGATCGTACGCTTTGGGCAGGTCGTGAGGCATGGGGCTTATTGGGTGTCCCCATCTTCCCCGCAGAACGGGAGTTAGCTGCATCCGTGCATGGGGAGCACTTCTCAGGTTAGCAGATGGTCTGGAGCCGAAGCTGGGGACGCCGGAGGAGCAGCTTCGGCGCTCCCGGCCGGCCAGGCCCGGGGAGACTGCGCTTTTTTGGTGGAGTACCTTGGTTACTTCGAAGGGTACTCGCGGGAGCGGACAATTCGTCCTGTCGTGTGCTTCAGGCAGGACAATTCGCTTGCTCCGGGTCCGGCTTCTCGGTAGAATCCCGTTGCTTCTTCTCCTTTTTTTAGCGTTTTCAAACTAATTTTCTAGCCAGTGGCCGCAGCTTCTGAGGCGTCCCATCCCTGCGGATTGGGCGGTGTGCGGATCCTTGAGTCCTCAGCGATAAAGGGAAATGGATGGGTGCTTTCGAAATCTGCAAGACCTCACGTTCGCTCAGTTCCTGGCTTAAGGTTGCTACGCAAGGTTTCGGCAGCATCAGGAGAATCGCCTTTCGAGCGGCGTTGTTGATGGCCGGCATTGGGCCCTTTGTCGGGGCGGCCAGCTCGGCCCAAACCGCATACCTGGCCAGCGGATCACCCATTACCCTGAGCGGCAGCGGATTCAATGCGCCCATGGGCGTGGCGGTGGACGCCAACGGCAATATCTTTGTGGCAGATACCGGCAACAATGCGGTGGAAGAGCTTGTGGCGGCCAGTGGGTACACCATCAAGAACCTGGCCAGCGGATCGTTCAACGCCCCTCGAGGCGTGGCTCTCGACGCATACGGCAATCTGTTTGTCGCCGACACCGGCAGCTCCACGGTAAAGGTGATCTCCGCGCTGAGCGACTACAAAACCGTTTCAACCATTGTTCCGTCCAGTTCGTTGTGGGGCTATATCCCTACAGGTCTAGCTTTCGATAAGAACGGCACCCTGTGGGTCTCGGGGACAAACAATTCCGGCGAAATTCAGTTGTTTGAATTTTTGGCTCTGAATGGGTACGGCCCGAGCCGCTACGGGCTGGGTCGGTACTCCGACAATCCCAATCCAGGTGTGGCTGCGGATCCGAATGACGACGTTTTCATCGGCGAAACTTCGGATTTGCTGGAAGAGCTCCCGCCGGATCATGTCTTTGGATGGCCAATCGCTCCAAACGAGGTCGACAGTCCGGCAGGGCTGGCGGCCGATGCCAGCGGAGACATATTTGTCGCCGATCCGGTCTACAACGCGGTGAAAGAGGTTCTGGCCGCCAGCAATCTGACCACCGTCATCACGCTGGGCAGCGGATTCAATCAGCCCTACGGCGTAGCGGTGGACGCCCATGGAAACGTATTCGTTGCCGACGCGGGAAATAACGCGGTAAAAGAGATCCCGGCGGGGAGTGCATCGCTCGATTTTGCGCGTGTAGCAGTCGGAACGACGCGGCCGCCCACGGCCACCTATGTCTTCGTCTTTACTTCGGGTGGAACCATTGGCACCCCGGCCGTGTTGACGCAAGGGGCATCGGGCGAGGACTTCACCGACGCGGGAACTGGAACCTGCACCACCAATGGGACGGGCCATACCTACGCCACCGATGAGACTTGCACGGTGGACGTGACCTTTTCGCCGAAGCACCCTGGCGACCGGTACGGGGCGATCCAGCTACTGAACAGCTCCGGCGCGCCGATGGTGACGGTTCTTCTTCACGGTACGGGATCGGGCCCGCAGATCACGTTTGCTCCCGGCACGCAGAGCACGCTGGGCAGTGGTTTCAGCGCTCCCCAAGGGATAGCGGTGGACGGAAGCGGCAACGTGATTGTCGGCGATACCGGCAACAACGCGGTCAAGGAGATTTCGGCGTCCACCGTTCGCACCTTGGGGAGTGATTTCAGCGGTCCTCAGGGCGTGGCCGTGGATGGAGCCGGAGACATCTTTGTCGCGGACACCGGCCATGACGCGGTGAAGGAGATCGTGGCGGTGAACGGTGTGATTCCTGCATCGCCTACGGTCAACACCCTGGGCAGCGGGTTCAATGCGCCGACAGCTGTTGCCATCGATGCGAGCGGCAACGTCATCGTGAACGACTCCGGCAACGGGGTGCTCAAAGAGATCCTGGCAGACGGCGGATATACGGTTGTCAACACTTTGAGCGGGAGCTTTAAGTATCCGGTGCTCCGGGCCACGGATGCGAGCGGGAATGTGTTCACGGCGGATACTGCCAACAACCAGGTGCAGAAGACGGATCTTGCGGATCCTCCGCAGCTGACGTTTGCTCCCACGGCGGTCGGGTCTACCAGTGCGGACAACGAGCAGACGGTCACGGTCAGCAACATCGGCGATCAAGCTTTGAACTTCCCCGTGCCGGGAACGGGGAACAATGCGAGCGTCTCGAGCGGCTTTACGCTGCAGGCGCCCAGCACCTGCCCGCTGTTGAGCAGTGCATCCGCACCCGCAACCTTGGTCGCGGGATCCACTTGCACGTATGTGGTCAGCTTTAATCCGGCCTCAGCGGGCACGTATAACGGATCCCTGATTCTCACCGACGACAATCTGAATGCCAACTCGACGCAGACCCTATCCCTCACGGGCAGTGGCCTGACTGCGCAGACCATCACCTTCACACCGCCGCCGTCGACGGTAACTTTCGGAGTGGCTCCGATCCCGTTGACGGCCTCTGCAACGTCAGGTCTCGCGGTAACCTTCAGCGTGCTGTCGGGACCGGGGTCCATCACTGGAAACACGCTCACGGTGACCGGCACGGGCAGCATCGTGATTGCTGCAAATCAGGCGGGTAATAGCACCTTTGCGGCCGCCACCGAGGTGCAGCAGACCATCACGTCGAATCAGGCTACGTCAACTGTAAGCTGGGCGCAACCTGCAGCGATCACCTATGGAACGGCCCTAAGCGCCGCCCAGCTCAATGCCACCCTTAACGTGCCGGGGGGCTGCACCTACTCACCGGCCCTGGGTACTGTGCTGGGAGCTGGAACACAGACCCTTACAGCTACCTGTACGCCGAACGATCCGGCGGATTACACCGTTCCCTCCCCCGTCACAGTGAGCTTGACGGTCCATCCAGCCCAACTGACGGTCACCGCCTCCAGCGCCAGCGTAGCTTTCGGAGCGCCCGTTCCCGCGATCACCGCGTCCTACGCGGGATTCGTGAACGGCGAAGGGGCGAGCGCTCTTACGACTCTGCCGTCCTGTACGACGACGTACACGACCAGTAGTCCGGCCGGAGCTTATCCCACCACGTGCTCCGGGGGACAAGCGGCCAACTATACGATCGGGTATGTCCCTGGAGTCGTCACCGTCGGGCTTGCATCCCAGTCCATCACCTTTGCGTCGCCTGCTACCCCGGTGATCTTCGGAGCGGCACCAGCGGCGCTGAGCGCGTCCTCCAGTTCGGGCTTGCCCATTAATTTTTCAGCAGTTGGTGCTTGCGCCGTCGTGGGGAACTCCCTGGTCTACACCTCCGCGGGCAATTGCACCGTGGTCGCCAGCCAGGCGGGGAATTCCGACTACTCGGCAGCGGCTGCAATCAGCTATAGCGTCGTTGTGGATCAAGCTTCTCCCACCATCAGCTGGCCAGTGCCCGACGCAATCTCTTATGGCACGGCTCTGAGCGCGACACAGTTGGACGCGGTCGCCAAGGTTGCCGGCACTCTGACCTACACCGCAACACCAACCGCAGGTTCCCCTATCGGGATCAGCAATGGAACCGTGCTACCGGTGGGCTCTTATCTGCTGACAGCAACCTTCGCGCCTGCGGACGTCGCGGATTATGCAGGGGCGATCATCAGTGTTCCCTTTACAGTGAACCCGGCGACCTCCACCATCCGGAGCCTCTCGCCAGCGTATGTCAGCGCGGGGGGAGCAGGGTTCACCCTGACGGTGACCGGCACCAATTTCACTTCGAACTCCGCGGTCTACTGGGGCTCGACGGCATTGAGCACGACCTACGTGAGCCCTACGCAGTTGACCGCGTCTGTAACGGCGGCACAGATCGCTACGGAGGGGATTGCGGGAGTCTCCGTGTTGTCTGCCGATGGCAACCTCTCCAATGCCTTCCAGTTCGCGATCGATACGGCCTCGAGCACTGGGCCCACCATGACTGTCACCACGGCTACGGTTTCAGCGGGAGGAACGGCAACTTACTCATTTGCGGCTCCTACAAACGCCACCATCCTCTCCGCGAGCTGTCTGAACCTGCCTGCCGGAGCAAGTTGCAGCTACTCTTCAGGCGCAAATGCGATCACCATTACGACCTCCCCGGCTACGTTGAAGGGAACCTATCAGGTCACGGTGGTGTTCATCGAGTCCGCGAAGACTACCTCCGCAGGATTCCTGCTGCCGATCTTCCTCTTGCCGTTGCTGCTGGTGAGGAAGAATCTGAGGTCGCGCGCGGGCTGGTTCACGGCTTGCCTGGCTTTGATCCTGCTGGCCGGGTCATTCCTGGCTACCGGCTGCTCCAACAATACGACGGTAAAAACGACCTCGCTCACCACCACAAACACGCGGGCGAGCAGTTCGCAGGTCGTCACCCTGATCGTCGATTGATGTTCGGGCTTGATCGCCAACAAAAAGGGCCGAAGCTTTGCGCTTCGGCCCTTCTTGTTTAGCTCTTCAGAAAGCGCTTTGGTTATCCCTGGATATCGAACTGCTCCGGATGCAGGGCGGGGTCGCTCTTCACCAGGATGTTCTTGCCGATCAGTTCTTCGAACTCCGTCAGCCAGCGGGCGTTGTTGGACTTGAGCACCTTCACCGTCTCCGGATTGACGCGCAGCAGCACATCGCTGTTCTCGAAGTGCTTGCGCATCTTGCGCAGCTCCACGTAGATCTCGTTGCACACGGTGGCCGGGCTCTTCACCATGCCGGTCGCTTGGCAGGTGGGGCAGGGAACGCTTAGGGTGCGCTCCAGCGACTGCTTGACCCGCTTACGGGTAATCGCTACCAGGCCAAAGTCGTTGAACTGCAGAACCTTGGTTGGAGCGCGGTCATTCTTGAGCGCCTCTTCGAGAGCCGCCATCACCTTGAAGCGGTTCTTGCGCTCATCCATATCGATGAAGTCGATGATGATGATGCCGCCCAAGTCGCGCAGGCGAATCTGGCGCACGATCTCGGGGATCGCGTCCAGGTTGGTCTTCACGATGGTGTCTTCCAGCCGCGCGGTCTTGCCCACGTACTTGCCGGTGTTGATGTCGATGGCCACCAACGCTTCGGTCTGGTTGATGACGATCGATCCGCCCGACTTCAGCCAAACCTTGGAACGCAGAGCCCTCGAGATCTCGTCTTGAATGCCGAAATGCTCGAAGAGCGGCGTTTCCTTGGTGTAGAGCTTTACGCGGCGCACCAGGGTGGGCGAGAAGCGGTTGAGGAAACGCACGATGCGCTCGTAGTCCTCTTGCGAATCAACCCAGATAGAGGAGAAGTCGGCGCTGATCTGGTCGCGCAGGATGCGCTCGATCAGCGAGAGGTCATGGTAGATGAGCGCCGGGGACTTCGAGTTCTCCGAACGCTGCTTGATCTCATCCCAGAGGTGCAGCAGGAAGCGCAGGTCGGCGCGGAGCTCCTCTTCCGATGCTCCCTCTGCGGCCGTGCGCACGATGAAGCCGCCCGACGACTCGCCGCGCTCGCTGATCAGAATGCGCTTCAGCCGCTGGCGCTCCTCGTCGGAGGCGATCTTGCGGCTCACGCCCACGTGAGACACGGTCGGCATGAACACCAGGAACCGGCCAGGCAGGGCGATATGGCTGGTGATGCGTGCGCCCTTCTTGGCGATCGGCTCCTTGGCGATCTGGACCAGGATCTCCTGTCCAGGCTTCAGCAGGTCGCTGATGATGGGCAGGTCGGTGGTCTGCGCGGTGCGGCGGGAGGGGCCTCCGCGGCGATTGCCCTGCTGCTGTCCACGTCCACCGCCGGCACTACCGCCACGACGTCCACGGCCTCCGCGCTCGCGGCGAGGCTGTCCAGCGGGCTGCTCCTCGGTGCCCTCTTCCTCTTCTTCGATGTCGGCTACTTCGGCAGCTGCGACATCCCCGTTCTTTTCTTCAAAGTTCAGCTGGATACGATGGTCGAGGTGGGCTTCCTGCAGCATCTCCCCGATCTCGCCGGAGCGGATCTGGGTCTGGATCTTTTCCTCTTCCTCGTAGTCGTCCAGATCGTGCTCGTCGACCAACTTGTGGGCTGAGCGGGGAGTTTCGATCTCCTCGCCGTCTATGACCTCTTCTTCCACCAGACCATTGCCGGGCGAGAAAGAAGATACGGGCTTAGTAGCCACTGCGGGTGCGGTCACCGGCTGGGGGAACTCCGGGGCCGTCTCCTCATCCTTCTTCTTGCGGCCCCCCAGGCCGAACAGGCGGAACTCACTGGGCGGCAGGGGATCCACGTGGTGGGAGGCACTGCGGTCACCGTCGTGTTCTGTCTCCGCTGCTTCGTGCTCTGCCGTGGTGTGTGCACCGGGATTGGCGGGTTCATGCTCACTGGCGGACTGCTCTTCGGTGACGGCGGATGCGTCTTCAGCAGCTGCGCCCGGGGTCGCGGGTTCGGTGAAGAACGGGTCAGTTGCGAACGGGTTTGCAGCAGGAGCAATCTCGCCGGGCTGAGCAGAAGCTCCGGGCAGCTCTTCCTCTGGCAGCTCCTCGCGGACCAGTTCCTCTTCCACTAGCTCTTCGCTGTGGAGGCGGGGATCTTCCGGAGTCAGATAGGACGACTCCATCACGGTCTCGGTGACTTCTTCTTCCGCTCCGGGTGTCGCGTATTCGACTTCCTCGGTGCGTACGGCGTCCGACCAGGTTCCCTGCGGCTCGGCATCTACTGCCACCGGCTCGGCCTTGCGGTCCCGATGACGGGCCAGAGATTCGCCGGGGAACGGCCCAACACCGTCCCACTCGATGGGTGATTCGATCAATGTCGAGGGTTTGGAGGTGACTGCTGGGCGGGCGGGTGCTGCATGGCGCGGAGCTGAAGAAGCTGCAGGCTGTCCGCCGTACTTGGAGAGCGATTCACCGGGCAGAATGAACGGGGCAGCCTCGCGCTCGGCACGTGCTCCGCGAACCGGCGGTGCAGCCGATTCGCTTACCAGGCTGGGAGCGCTTTCCGCATGAATGGGCGCATGGCGCTCTGCGGGGCTCTCGGGCGCAGCCGGTTCCAGGTAAGTCTCGGCAGAGGTCTCCGTCTCGATCGGATCGGAAACCGCGGTGGCAGGACCACGCGCTCCGCGACGACGGCGACGTCCGCGCCAGCGTTTTGCGCCACCCTCTTCTCCGGGGGCTGCGGCGGACTCGGTGGTCTCCTCGGTTTCGGAGCCCTCGGCCGCTGGTTCGTTGTACTCCTGGACCTCGACTTGGGCTTCGGGGGCCTGGCGGCGTCCTCCGCGCTCGTGGCGCTGGCGCTCACCGCCCCCACCGCGGACTTCGCGGGGAGGCTGGTTGCCGCCCGAGACAGCTGCCTTTTCAATCTCGTCGCTCTCCTCCTGGTCCTCAAGCTCCAGGAAGTCGGTGACGTAGAGGAACGCGTCGCGCTCCAGGCCAATGTCTACAAAGGCTGACTGCATACCCGGCAGGACCCGGGTGACTCGTCCGTTATAAATCGATCCGGCGAGGGTATATTCGTTTTCGCGCTCGTAATAAATTTCCGCGAGCTGATCGTCTTCAAGAATTGCAAGCCGCGTCTCATGCGGCGTAGACGAAATACAAATCTCTTTTGCCATCGTACCTTTCCGCCCGGCGGTTCAAACCGTCCGGGGCCTGCGGCAAGGAGAGAAGGAGACGCGTTAAGCCGGAAAGGATGGGGGTAGGCGGAAAAGGGGACTGGAGAATCGCTGCTAGGCCGCGGACTGTACCGGGGGCGGGGCCGCACACAGGAGGTGGCGAACCACGGCGGTGAGTCTCGAAATCTGGCTGAACGAGCTGTCCAGTCGGTTGATCCGGATGCAGAAATTTTGTGGCCACCAAGGCTCCCAGCCATCCGAAGAAGGCGAGGAGCGGGGCCGTTCCCCCAACGACGCGAAGGACGTACTGCACGAAGGAAGCGGAGCCGAAGAGACCCCAGGCTTCCGCGCGCTGCACTTGCGCGCGCTTCATGCAACCCTTGCGTTGGCGGAGGCGCCGAAGCGTCCAGCGGCTTGACTTGACCGCGGGGAGCTGTCGGCTTTCCCGTTTCTGCGTGTTCATGAACCCAATCCTGCCGGGCGCGAGTCCGTCTGGAACCTGGCCGGCGTAATCTTTCTTATTCTTATCTCGGACCGGCACCCGCCGGCGTCCGATAAACTTAAACCCTTTGATGCAACTCAGTTTACGAACCGGCGCATGCGGACATTCATCGCCACGCCCAACGCCAGGAACGTAAACAAAACCGAGGATCCGCCATAACTCATGAGGGGTAAAGGGATCCCGGTAACCGGCATAAAACCGATGACCATGCCTACGTTGACCGCGATCTGAAAGGTCAACACAGCCACGAACCCCATGATAATCAGGGATCCGGCCAGGTCGGCGGCTGTTTGAGCGTTTTGAATCAAACGCATCAATATGAGGAAGTATAGCAGCAGGATAAATACCGCGCCCACAAAGCCATGCTCCTCGCTAAAGGCGGCGAAGATGAAGTCAGCGTGGGGGATGGGCAGGAAGGCCCCCTGGGTCTGGGTGCCTTTCTCGGCGCCCTTGCCCCAGATGCCCCCCGATCCGACCGCGATCTTGGACTGGAGGATCTGGTAGCCGGAGCCCTTGGGGTCATTGTCAGGGTTGATGAAGCTTGTGAGGCGCGCCTTCTGGTAGGGCTTCAGCAGCTTGCCGCTGCTCCAGGCACCGCCGACCAGCACCAGCCCGGCGGTAATCAGGATGGCGGACTGCCTCCAGTTGATGCCGCCCAGGAAGAGTCCCGCCACCAGCACCGGGAAGTAGGTCAGGCAGGTTCCCAGGTCAGGCTGCTTGATGACCAGCAGCATGGGAATGCCGATCAGGGCGAAACCCCTGAAGATTTCTTTCCAGGTAAACCCGCGGGCTCCCAAGTTGGCCACGTAGCGGGCCATGGCCAGGATCAGCACCAGCTTTACCCACTCCGACGGTTGGAAGTGCACTGGCCCCAGCTTGATCCAGCGGCGCGCGCCCAGTTCCTTGTGGCCAACCACCAGGACGGCCAGCAGGGAGACGAGGCTCACACCGTAGGCCCATGGCACCCAGTCCAGCAGCCGGTGGTAGTCGATCTTGGCGAAGATGAACATCGCCACCAGTCCACCGGCGATGTAGGCCATCTGCTTGGTGTGGAAGCCAACATATTTCGTGTGCAGCGTGGCGGAGTAGATTTCGGCCACGGAGAGGGTGCAAAGAACCAAGAGGATGAGCAGCAGCCACCAGTCGAAGTCGCGGAAGCTGAGAAAACGACGCATTTAGGGGAGCCTTTCGCGCCAGCGAAGCGGGACGGCGAACAGCGAGGAGAAGCGGCTGGGCGTCCCCGCCACGGTCGCGGCGGTCTGGGTGGGGTTGATGAAGACGTGGCCGCCATGAAGCACATCGTCCGGCTGCTCTGAGGGATGCTTGGGGTCGGGCACGCCCGGGGTGGACCAAACCTCTCCCACTTCGACGGGCTTGGAGTCGCTGGCCTGCATGCGGATGTTGTGATCGGCGCGGCGCTTCTTGTTCACGTACTCAATCACCACCTGCTGGGCGATCTTGGCCGAACCAGATCCCCAGTCACCGTGTTCCTGGAGAACGACGACCGCGAACTCTGGATTGCGGCGGGGCACCATGCCCACAAACCAGGCGTTTGGAGTGCGTGCTCCGCCCTTGGTGTGGGTATCACCGCCGCCGACCACCTGGGCGGTACCGGTCTTCCCTGCAAAGTCGACGCCGTCGATGTGCGCGCCCTCCGCCGTGTGATACAGGCCCGGGGTGGTGGCCGCGGCCATGCCGTCGGTGACTGTCATCCAAGTGTCGGGATTGAGAGGTACGTTCCTGTCGCCGGAGCCCGGGAAGGAGTCGAGCAGAGCCTGCCGGAAGTCCGCCGGAAGCTGCACCGGATCGACGGTGTGGGGACGCACGAAGTGTCCATCGGAGGCAATACCGCTCAGCGCGCGCAGCAGCTGAATTGGCGTGACCTGCGTCTCGCCTTGTCCAATGCCCACGGAGATGGTGTTGCCCGCGTAGTACTTCTGATGGAAGTTCTTCCACTCCCATTGGGTGGAGGGCATGACGCCCTTCATCTCGTTGGGAAGATCCACTCCGGTCTTCTGGGACAGCCCGAATTCGGTGGCGTACTTGGCGATCGTGTCGATTCCCAGGCGCTCGGCCATCGCATAGAAGAAGGTGTCGCAGGACATGGGGATGGCTTCGTGGATGCTCAGCAGGCCGTGGTGTTTGTCGCAGTGGAAGAAGCGTCCGTAGAAGGTTCCGCCGCCCACGCAATTGACCTTCATGTTCTGCGCGATGCCTTCCTGCATGCCGGCCGCGGACATGATGATCTTGAATGTTGATCCCGGCGCAAGCTGATCCTGAATCGCCTTGTTCATCAGCGGGTGGCGCGGATCGGTGATCAGCTTGTTCCACTCGTCCTTATGGATGCGCACCGCGAAGGCGTTGGGATCGAAGCTGGGATGGGAAACCAGCGCCAGGATCTCTCCGTTGCGCGGATCCATGGCCACCACCGCACCGTTGTTGTCGCCCAGCGCCAGCTCCGCAGTGCGCTGGATGTCGAGATCGATGGTCAGCTTCAGGTCCTGGCCGGGCACCGAGTGCTGGATTCCAAGTACACCCACCTCGCGCCCGTGGCTGTCGACGATCACGTCGCGGGAGCCGTCCTGGCCTCGCAGCAGCTGGTCGTAAGTCTCTTCAATTCCAGCCTTTCCAACCACATCGCCCGGTTCGTAGGCGGCGTAGCGGGGCTGGTTCAGATCTTCTTCGCTGACTTCACCCACATAGCCGACCAGGTGAGAGGCAAAGCCATCGCGGGGGTAGAGCCGGCGTTCCTCGTCGATGGTCTCGAGCTCGGGCAGTTCGTTGCGATGGGCCTCGATGAAGGCCTGCTCATCGGCGGTGATGTCCTGCTTGATAGGGATCGGCTGGTAGCCGGGGGAGAGCTTGTAGTGCTTGAGGGTGGCGCGCAGCTGCTCCACATCCAGATGCAGGCCCTCGGCGATCATGGGCAAGTCCGCATCGATGTTCTTGTTCTGCTCGCGCACCAGGAAGCAGGAAACCGAGGGATAGTTATCGACCAGGAGGCGGCCTTCGCGGTCGAACAGCCGGCCGCGTGGCGCTAACATGGGCTCTTTGCGAATGCGATTCTGTTCGGCCAGCGCGCGGAAGTTCTCCGCGCCGAGCACCTGCAAACGCCAGAGTCCTGCCGCCAACGCCAGCATCATCAAAAGAATGCCGTACTGCACCGCCGTGGATTTTACGGAGGAGAGTTTTTCGCCGCGGGAACCTCTGTCGAATGCCATCTGCGTCTCTACTTTACGATACAGCCATTTTCGCTTGAATTTGGCGTGCGGGAATGGGGAATGCGCTGTATCTGGGGAGTTACCTAGTTAGACGTTCCTGCAATGGGAAAGGTGCAAGGGATGCATTGGCGGTCCATCGCGAGAGAGAGCTCCGGTCCGGATCTTATTCGAGGTCCTGAGCCCAATCCGTCATCTGAATGTACGGCGCAAGGTGCTGGAAGTCCTTGTCGTGCGACACCAGGGTTGCGCCGGTGGACATTGCGTGCGCGGCAATCATCAAGTCCGCTTGTGCCAGAGGACGCCCGGTCTTCTTCAGCATCGCCCGGAGCTTCGCGTAAGCTTGGGACGCGCCGAAGCTCCACGGTCGTATTTCGAGCAACTGCAGAAAGCGCTCGGCAGCCGCTCGCAGCTGGACTGCCTCCGGTCTGAGCTCAAGGCCGTAACGGATCTCCGCCTCTGTGACGGTTGAGATAGCCACGGAGCCGTGGAGCAGCGCTTCTCGCAGCTTGTTCCGTGCCGCCGGCGACCGGCCACTCAGCACATAACTTGTGATGTTGGTATCCAGGAGGTAGGCTGGGGCTCCGGTCACAGCGACTCTCGTTCTAAAGGAGAGGACATATCCCGTTGCAGCTCGAAATCAGTGGCACCAGCACTATCCAGCTCTCGTAACACGTCGTCGAGCGATGGCCGAAACGGCTTTTCCGAGAGCGTCAAGGCTCCTGTAGCGGGATCGCGCTGAATGTAGACCTCGTCGGCCGCAAACCTGAATTCAGCCGGGATCCGCACTGCCTGGCCGCGGCCATTGCGGAAGACCCTGGCTTTGACAGAGTGGGCCACGGACACCTCTGGATATCCATCATGGTAGGTACCGAAAGCGGTGTCAATCTTCTGGATACGGCCGAGGCCTCTTAGTCTCTGACCTGGAAGCGGTCCAGAGTGGGGAAGAGGAAGAGCGCAATCACGGAGTTGCCGATCGCCTCAAAGAGCATGCGCATCCAGTTCCAATCGAAGTCCATGCCCAGCAGGACCCGGTACACAAAGAGGTAGATCGCGCTGCACAGCAGAGACAGGGCAAAGTTCAGCAGCAGGCGAATGATGGTGTTTTGCACGTCGATGCGGATGCCCACCGAGGCTGCCAGATATCCGGCGACCGTCTTCGCGATTCCGTTGATTCCCAGGGCGTGGTGGGTCAGAGCATCTTCAAAGATCCCCACGAAGCCGCCCATGATCATTCCCTGAATCGGGCTGCGCCGGCCCAGGGCAAAGTACACCGTGACGACCAGAGGGAGGTCGAAGTACACCCAATGGCCCATGAAGCGCGGCAATAACGCCTGCAGCACCAGCGCGATGAGCGGGACAAACAGGTAGAGCGGCGCCGGATAGCGGTGAATCTCAAGGTCGCGGCGGGAGTTGGCCGTGAGTACGGACATTAGGGCTTCCTCTGCGGCTGCGGGTTAGACGGCGTTTGGCTCTGCGGCTTGCGGGGGGCTGGATTCGGCGTTGTGCTTTCGGTTCCGCCAGTATTGTCCTGCTTCGGAGAGGCCTTGGGCGCTGGCGGTTTCACCACGGCGGGCTTGGTCGACTGCGCTCCCGGCGTGCTGCGGGGCGTTTCGGGCTCGGAGGGAGCAGAAGAGCCTCCGGAGTACCCCGGGCTGAATCGATCGGGGTGCTCGGTGGGCAGAATCTTTGGCGCAGGGGTGGCCGGAGCCGCAGTACCGCCTGCGCCCGTTGCCCCCGGTGCTCCCTGAGCAGGCGTCTTCGGCGCATTGGGATCGGTTAGACCGGGCAAGCGTTCGGCCATGATCTCTGAAGCCTTGCGCTGCTCCAGCAGAGCTGCCGCTTCGGCGCCCTTCTCGCTCTCGCTGGTGGCGATGTCCTTGGCCTGCTCAGCGGAGAAGCGCGGCTCAATCGAGGTGATCACTGCCACCTCGTCCAGCCGGTCCAGATTGGCGGCGGGTTTCACGATCACGTGGATAAACCCATCCCGGTCCGGATCCTTCTCGACCTTCTCTACGACGCCTACGGGCAGGCCGCGAGGAAAGATCTG
>CBJOJD010000012.1:0-35914 GCA_966443485.1 uncultured bacterium
ATGTCGATGCGCTGGAAGGTGGCCTCGTCAGGGAAGAGGAGGCGGTCGTTGAAGGCGTAGCGGGTATCGATGTGATGGCCCAGGGCGATGTGCGCCAGCTCGAGCGCGATCACCGAGGCGATGGTCGGTTCGATGGGCATGGCATCGACCAGGCCCTTGCTGATCAGGATGGTGTTGCCGACGGTGGTGGTCTCGATGGTGTCAGTGAGCAGCACGCGGCAGTGAATCGGGCTGCTGAAGGCGAGGTTGTTGGGAACGACGAGGTTGGTGACGATCTGCTCAAGCACCGTCTGCTCGTAGCCATTGGGGGTAAGCGGAGCCACCAGGCCAGCCTCGACGAGGCGGTCGATCACGTTGTTCTCGGCCTGGGTGATCCACTCACGCTGGGCCTGAAGGGGGCTGACGTCCTGTGACTCGTCGCTCTTGTCGACCGCGTCTTCCACCTTGATGTTGAAGTTCTCGCCTTCGCTGGTGGGGATCTTGAGGGAGTAGCCCCAGAAGTGGGTTTGCGCCTTGAGGCCGACGGTCTTCTCGCCTTCCACGCGCTGGCTCTCTTCGACATAGACGGCGACGGGCAACCAGACGCCCGGCTGGACGTTCATGCGCCAGCTGTCGAAGTGGAAGAAGTACTTCGAGGAGTCTTCGTTGCTGGGCCCGGTGTAGGTGCCGTTGAAGCGCACGACGTTGCCGTCCTGGTCTTCAACCCAGATGCGGCCGTAGAAGCGGCCCATACCGGGGACCTTGGGATGGACGTCGAAGACCCAGGTGCGCACCGAACCGAGAAATTCACGGCGCACGTAGCTGAAGACGTAGTGATTCTGGTCGAAGCCGTTGGGGTCCAGGAACATCATCTGCATGAACCCGGTGGGATTGTAGGTGAACTTGGTATCCAACCCCAGGGCTTTGGTCAAGCCGGTGATGGCAGCCAGCGAGCCTTTGAAGAAGCCCTTCTGCTTGACGGTGCGTGGCTCATAGGTCTTGTCGACGAAGGTCTTGCTGAAGTCCACGCGGCTGAGCATGTACTGGTCGCTGACCGGGACCTGGTAGAGCTTAACGTCCGGCTTGGTGTTCTGGATGTAGGTTTCGACCAGGGGGGCGTGCTGTTGGATGTTCTTGATCAGGACCTTTTCTTGAGCGATGGCTTTCTGGACCAGGGCGGCTTGATCGGCGGTGAGTTGGTGTGCCTGCTCGTACTTTGGTTGTTTTTTTGCGTACGCGCAGGAGACACCCAAGGCGAGTACCAAGCAGCCCAGGGGAATCTTCCGAAAATTCATGAAAAAAGCTCCTAATGACTTTCTACAGCCGGGAACCCGCAACGCACTCCAACCGGATGTCGGGTTACATGGTTGATTGCTACGCCAATTGGAACGTGATGGTGATGTTGGTGGTCAAGTCGACCGCCTGGCCATTGCGAGTTGCGGGGCGGAAGCGAATCTGCTGGGCAACGCGCCGCGCTTCTTCGTCCAGCCCATGGCCCAGGCCGTGAACAACGCCCTGGACGACAACCTGGCCGGAGGCCATGAATGTGACGCGCAGAACGACATCCCCTTGTACTTTAAGCTGACGAGCCTCGGGGGTGTATTGCACGGGCGGCTTGGAGAGCACTTCGAGGTTGGTGGAATGGGTGACGGCGGAGGGCGCCGGGGTGGCCACGGCAGCCCGCTGCATGGCAGGAATGCCGGCAGACGCCACTTTGCCGGTGCCATAGCTGTTGACGGCGGCGTTTCCAGGGATGCCGGCGGCGGCGACATGTCCGACCACCCCACTGTTGGATCCCGCACGGGTGCCATTGCCGATGCCGGTGGAGCCCACCACACCGTGAGGAGCCGTGGCGGGGCCGTTGCTGCCGCCGTAGGGGTTGCCGAGCGCGGCTACGGTAGCGGGGCGGCTGGCGTTGGGATTGGGGGTGACGCCGAAGGTTTCGCCCAGGTGCACAGCCTTGGTCTCCGCATGAAGCTGGGGAGCCTGCGCCGGAGCGGCTGCGGCCGCCAAGGCGGCTTTGGGCTGAGGCGCCGCGATGATGTTGGGCTTCACGGTCTTGATCACCGGAACGTTCGCCTTGGCCTCCATCTCAACCGGCTTAGGCTCCGGTTTGGGCTCCATCTTGGGGAGAGCCAGCTTGGGCTGTTCCAGGTGGACCGGCGGAGGAGCCAGCTTGGGCGGAGGCGGCATCTTGATCTTGATGGGCGGCGGAGGCGGCGCGGTAGGGAAGATCAACTCGGTCTGTTCAAACTTGTGCGCTTCGATGACATGCTTGGCAGTCATGCCGACATACAGCACCAAGGCAAGGATGGCCAGATTCACGGCTGCGCTGGTCACGAACGAGGCGGGGCTGCGTTGGGGTTCGGGAAGCAGGCCGAAATCGGCTCGAATTGGGTACTGACTCGCGGGCATCTCTGGTCCTCGTCTCGGGGGTGGCGAGATTTGGGTTAAGCAAAACGTGGGACGCCGTTTAACGGTACCGGCTCCTCCTTCCCACGTTTGGGTCTTTCCAACTCCATCGGCAGGCGGTCCACGAAGTGTAGGACGGCCCAACCGATAATTCTGACTACACAACTTAACGCAACCGGGCGCCCAAACGTTGCGCGCCGGCGTTGCTATTCAGTGTTCCCCCGCAGGGTGGGATGGGCAAACAACGCAAATTGTTGCCGGCCTGGGGCGAAAGCGCCGGGGTGCCGATTGAGGCAACAGGCGTTTCACTGTGTGAGCAAGCCGGGAGCCGCCCCGGGCTGTCGATCATGGGAATTTGCCAATGAGCCCGGTTCCGCTCTTTTTTTCACCACGGGCTCTGAAATCAGTATGTTGCGGTGCCGGGGCCGGGCACTCTCTCTGGTTTAGACTCAGTTTAATTGCAAGAGTTCTGGGAGGCGTGTGATTTCGTGAAGATTCTGGTGACAGGTGGCGCAGGGTATATCGGTGGCACGGTAGCGGGTCTGCTGGCGGAACAGGGTCATCAGGCTGTGGTGTTCGACAATCTCTGTCATGCGCAGCGGAACATGGTGCCCGCGGGGACAGAGTTTGTGGAAGGGGATCTGGCAGACCGGCCGCTGCTTGAAAACGTTTTCAATTCGGCCAAGCAGAAGGGCGAACCCTTCGACGGGGTGCTGCACTTCGCGGCGTTGATCGAAGCCGGCGAGTCGATGGTCAAGCCGGAGATCTATTTCCGGAACAACACAGCGTCGACTTTGAGTTTGCTCGAAGCGGTGCTGTCCCATGGTCCGCGGCGGATTGTCTTCTCGTCCACGGCGGCAGTCTACGGGGAACCCGAAGTCGTGCCGATCCGCGAAGATGCGCGTCTGCAGCCCACCAACGCCTATGGCGAGTCCAAGCTCCTGGTCGAGCACATGCTGGGCTGGTTCAACCGGATCCATGGCCTGCGTTGTGCTTCGCTGCGCTATTTCAACGTGGCCGGGGCGCCGGAGGGGCCGCAGGGCGTGACGCGCGGGGAGGCCCACGAGCCGGAATCGCACTTGATTCCACTGATTTTGGATGTGGCGCTGGGGCGGCGGCAGTCGATCCGCATCTACGGCGAGGATTATCCGACGCCGGACGGCACCTGCATCCGCGACTACATTCACGTCTCCGATCTGGCGGATGCTCATCTGCTGGCCCTCAATGCCCTGGAGAAGACGGACCGGCTGATCTTCAACCTGGGGAATGGGAAGGGCTTCAGCGTGCGCGAGGTGATCGAGTCGGCGCGCCGCGTGACGGGGCACCCGATTCCAGCCGAGGTCCATCCCCGCCGCCCTGGCGATCCTGCGGTGCTGGTGGCGAGCTCCGAGCGGGCGATCCAGGAACTGGGCTGGAAGCCGCGCTATACCCAACTGGATGACATTCTGCGCACGGCCTGGGCCTGGCACCAGAAGCGGTACGGGAAGTAGCGGAGCAGAGCGCGACGGGCCCCTCTATTTGTAGCTACAAATGAAGCTCCATTTGGCGTATGAAACGGGAGGGGCTCGGCGAAGGGCGATGGAACGCTCTCGGGTTCGTCGAGCACTCTGTTTTGTTTGTGGTCTTTACGATCCGCAAGGGCCGTATCCGCTTGATCTCGGCTAGGAGGGCGACTCGCGATGAAAGAGCGATCTACTGGTCTGGTCAGATTCCAACTTGACCCCGACAGTGCTCCCAAGCTGACCCCCGAAGAGCAGAAGGCATGGGAACAGCTGAAGGACCTGCGCGACGAGGATATCCACCTCAGCGACATGCCCGAGCAAGCCGACAAGACCGGATGGCGGCGCGTTTCCGAGCTGGTGCCCGAGGCAAACAAGGAGCAGATCACGCTGCGCCTGGATGCCGATGTGCTGGCGTTCTTCCGTTCCACAGGCCGCCGCTATCAAAGCCGCATCAACGCGGCGCTGCGGGAGTACATGCTGGCGCACACCCGGTCGTGATGCAAGTTGCTTTGCTCGTTAGCGGCACCAGCGATCCATTCGCCGGGGCCGCGATGGGTAACGCCGGATCTTTGGCGGCGGGACTGGGCAGAACTGGAGCCTGGCTGACTTGCCGGGTGTGCCCCTAGCTCGATAAAGTGTGCGCACATGGTTGCTCCAATTCAGGAGCCTTCCCAGGGCCGGCCTCTCCAAGCCGTCGACTCTCTTTCCCAAAGGACTCATATGTCTTCCGTCCCCGCTGTTGCTGCGTCAAACCGAGATCTGGATTCCACGCTGCGCGAGAATCGCGTGTTTGCGCCCAGCCCGGAGTTCAGTGCCAAGGCGCACATCAAGAGCCTGGAGCAGTACGAGGCGTTGTACAAGGAATCGATCGAAAATCCGGAGAAGTTCTGGGCCGGCGTAGCAGAGGAGCTGCACTGGTTCAAGCGCTGGGACAAGGTGCTGCAATGGGATTTGCCCGCGGCCAAGTGGTTTGTAGGCGGACAGATGAACCTGAGCTACAACTGTGTGGACCGGCATGCTCTGGGTGAGCGTCGCGACAAGGCCGCGATCATCTGGGAGGGGGAGCCGGGCGAGGTTCGCCGCCTTTCCTATGCTGAGCTTCACGTCGAAGTGCAGAAGTTCGCCAATGCGCTGAAGTCGCTGGGCATCAAGAAAGGCGACCGGGTAGCGATCTACATGGGCATGACGCCGGAGCTGGCCATTGCGCTGCTGGCCTGCGCGCGTATTGGCGCGGTGCACTCGGTGATCTTTGGAGGGTTTGCCGCAAATGCTATTGCCGATCGCGTGAACGACTGCGCCGCGACCGCCATCATCACCCAGGACACGAGCTATCGGCGGGGCAACGAGATTCAGCTGAAACGTACGGTCGACGAAGCGCTGCCTGCGTGTCCCACTGTGGAGAATGTGGTGGTGTATCGGCGGACGGGCTCCGCGGTGAAGATGGTGGAGGGCCGCGATCACTGGTGGCATGAGCTGGTGGCCAAAGCGAGCGCGGACTGCCCGGCTGAGCCGCTGGACTCGGAGGATCAGCTCTACATCCTGTACACCTCGGGCACGACAGGAAAGCCGAAGGGGCTGGTGCACACCACGGGCGGATACGCGGTGCAGACCTATCTGACCAGTAAGTACGTCTTCGACCTGCAGGAACATGACGTGTACTGGTGCACGGCCGACATCGGCTGGGTGACAGGGCACTCCTATGTAGTCTATGGTCCGCTACAAAACGGGGCTACGGTTCTGATGTATGAGGGCGCGCCGAACTGGCCCGACTTCTCACGCTTCTGGAAGATCATCGACGATCACAAGGTGACGATCTTCTACACTGCTCCCACCGCCATTCGCGCCTTCATCAAGTGGGGCGACGAGTACGTGGACAAGTACAAGCTGGACACGCTGCGCTTGCTGGGCACGGTGGGCGAGCCGATCAATCCCGAGGCGTGGATGTGGTATCGGGAGAAGATCGGACACAACCGCTGCCCGATTGTGGATACGTGGTGGCAGACGGAGACGGGCTCGATCATGATTGCTCCCATTCCCGGAGCCGTGGCGACCAAGCCGGGCTCGGCGACGCGGCCGTTTTTTGGCATTCAGCCCGAGGTGGTGACGCGTCCGGACGCGGAAGGGAACTTCCATACCGTGCCGCAAGGCAGCGGCGGACTACTCGTCGTGCGCAAGCCCTGGCCCTCGATGGCGCGCACGGTATACGGAGATCCGGAGCGCTATCAGAAGACGTACTGGTCGGATGTGCCGGGCTGTTATTTCACCGGAGATGGCGCGCGCCAGGATGCGGATGGATATTTCTGGCTGATGGGGCGCGTGGATGACGTGATCAACGTGAGCGGGCACCGCCTGGGCACGATGGAAGTGGAGTCGGCCCTGGTGGCGCATCCCAAGGTTGCGGAGGCCGCCGTGGTGGGACGTCCCGACGATTTGAAGGGCCAGGCCATTGCGGCATTCGTCACGCTGGAGAGCGGCAACGAGCCGACCGATGCCTTGAAGGACGAGCTGAAGAAGTGGGTGGCGAAGGAGATCGGCGCGCTGGCGAGGCCGGATGACATCCGCTTTACCGAGGCTCTGCCCAAGACGCGCAGCGGCAAGATCATGCGGCGGCTGCTGCGTGAGCTGGCTACGCACGGGGAGATTAAGGGCGACACCACAACGCTGGAGGACTTCAGCGTGATCGCCAAGCTGCGGGAATCGGACGAGGGCTGAGCGGGAATCCGCGAGGCATTTACATCGCTCTGGCCCGCGAACCGGTAGGACGTTGAAGTGGCAGGATGACCACGTAAGTATCCAGGGATGCGGCGCGACCTTTACTGCCGCATTCCATCCAAGTAATCGAAGGCCCATCTTCCCCGGCACGCGATTTCTTGAGGTCCATGAGAGCTCTTCCCCCAGCCGTTTCCCCGGTCGTTGTCAGCATCCTCACTCTCTTCTTGCTCGCTGGATGCGCGAACGTGCATGTGGCGTCCAGCTCGCTGAGCACACCGAATCCACCATCGAGCCCGCCACCCACTGCGGTGGCCAACGGCACGGTCACGATCACACCGCAGTACGCGGCGGTAGCGCCGGGGCAGACGTTCCAGTTTTCCGCGACGTCCAGCAACGGAGGGGCGATCCAGTGGTCTGTCTCGGGCGGCGGCAGCATCGATGCGACGGGTAAGTACACTGCGCCGGCAACCATCTCGAACAGCGAAAACGTCACGGTGACAGCCGCGCTGGCGTCGGCGGCGAGCCAGGACTATGCGACCGCGGTGGTCTCGATCATTCAGCCAGGGAAGATCACGTGTCCACCGCTCACGGGCAATCCGCAGGTGGCGCAGTACTCGGTGTTTCTGCCTGCTCCGGGGAACGTGTCGGTGCAGTTTGGTCCCGGCACGGATTACGGCTTGAACACCTGGCAGGTGGGCACACCGTCCTCCCATGGCGGTCAGGTGCACGTGTGGGTGGCGGGCATGCGGGGGCAGACGCTCTATCACATGCGAGGACAGGTGGTGCTGAGCAATGGCGCTACCTTCGCCGATGCGGATCAAACCTGCACGACCGGCGCACCCCCTGTCACTTCTCCATTACAGGTGACCAGCATGGGAACGCCACAGCCCGGCGTTGAGATGTGGAACACGGTGACGAACGGGATCCAGTATCTGCCCACGAGCGATGCGCAAGTGTTCGCCACCGATCTGCAAGGCAACGTGATTTGGACTTATACCTATCCGCACGCGGCGTCGGACATTGTGCAAGGTGTGCAGCTGCTGCCCAACGGCGACCTGCTGATGGTGATTTCATTCTTGTCGTCGCTGCCCAATCCCGGCGGCAACAATCTGGTCAATGAGGTGCGCGAGGTCGACCTGGCGGGCGACACGAAGCGCTCGGTGACGGTCGACGATCTGAACAAGAAGCTGGCGGCTTCAAATCTTCGCGATGCAAGCGGGCAAATTTATCTCTTCAAGAGCTTCCACCACGATGTGCTGGCGTTGCCAAACGGACACTGGGTAATTCTGGCTGACTATGCGAAGGGCTATAGCAACCTGCCGGGGCAGACGGGCAATGTGGCGGTGACCGGCGATGCCATTGTAGATGTGGATGAAAAAGGCAATCCGGATTGGGTGTGGAACACCTTCGATCATCTGGATGTGAATCGGCATCCGATGAACTTTCCGGACTGGACCCACTCGAACAACATGCTGTACTCGGCGGACGATCACAACCTGCTGCTCTCGATTCGGCACCAGAACTGGATTATCAAGATCAACTTCCTGGACGGCACGGGGTCAGGCGACATCCTGTGGAAGCTGGGTTATGAGGGCGATTTCACGTTGATGAAGGACGGGAGTCCAGACACCGATCCGGCGGACTGGTTCTATGCCCAGCATGGGATGAATTACGCGACGTTAAATACGACCGGCGTGTTTCGGCTGGTGTTGATGGATAACGGCAATGACCGCGTGTTTTCAACGGGACAGGTCACGTGCAATCCGAATCAGAAGACTTCGTCCAGCTGCTATTCGACCATGCCGGTGTTGGAGATCAACGAGAGCGCCAGGACCGCGACGCTGATCAAGCGCGATGCACCGGGCTCGAGCGAGTTCAGCTTTTTTGGAGGGAACGCGGAGCAGCTGGCGAATGGCAACTACGAGGTGGATTTTGCCTCGACGCCGGGTGGGGCGTTGGTGCAGGAACTGGATGCGCAGTCGTTGAATCCCGTGTGGCAGGCCAGCAGTCCAGGATTCGATCAGTACCACGTGAACCGGTGGCAGAGCCTGTATCCCGGTGTGCAGTGGTAGCGGACGGATCCCTCGTCGGCAAAGCCGCTCTTCATTGGCCGACTTGATGGCACGAGTAAACTCGTGCCCTTTCGAAGCTTCTCAGTGATCAGGGATCGATCGGAGCGGCGCGCTTTCAAGGCGAAGAGTTGCCAAAAATTGAGGGGCAAGCGCGAAGGCGCCTGCCCCTGTGTTCCGCTTTAGTATGCAGCGTTAGAAGCGGTAGCCGATGCCGACGGCGGCGCGGGCATTGCGGCGTACGTGGGGAGAGTAGCCGAGCTGGGTACTGTTTCCAGTGACAGAGAAGGACGAGGCGATGCTGTCGCCGAATGCGCGGATCACGATGCGCTGCTTCAGGTTGTGCTCAACGCCGACGCCGCCGCCTCCTGCGAAGGAGATGTTGGGGGTCATGCTTTCGCCGCCGGTGTGGGCGCCGCCGATCAAGGCGCGAGCAAAGACCGACCATCCCTCAAACAACTTGCCATGCAGTTCCGGTCCAAAGAGGACGAGATCGACGGAGGGCTTGCCAGGATTTTGCGATCCGGCCGACCAGTTGTAGAAGGCGCCGTCGGCAGTGAGGGCGAAGAAGCGGCCCCAGTCACGCGTGACTTCAAAGTTGGCGCCGACCAGTCCGTGGCGGGACTGATTCACCTGGTTCAAGCTGGTGTAGCCGAAGCCGGCGAACACCATATTCCGGTACTGCCGGTCGCCGCTGTCGACGCGCGGGGCGCGATCCGGGGCGACTTGGCCGGCGACAGCCAAGGGCATGAGAGCGGCTGAAACCGCCGCCAGGAATGAAAACAACCACTTCCTCTTCAATTGCTAGTCTCCTCAATGCTTCGCGAACATGCCCGTAGGATCGGGAAATCCCGATGCGCAGGCGCCGAGGTTCTCGTCGATACTTCCATAGACTATCGCCTTCCCCCCGGTTCCAAGAAGCCAGGACCCGGCCCGGAAAGGGGGAGAGGTCAGGGGGTGCTGACCGGCACGGTGTGGGAGAGGGCTAGGACGGCTCCGTCCCGGTCACTCACTGTGACGGGGATTCCCTGAGGAAGAAAGCGAGAGAGTACAGCCGGGTCTTGCCAATTCAGTTTCCAGCCCTCCTGGATGGCGATCACGGTATAGGATCCGGCGGGCACGTTGCGCAGTGAAAAGCTGCCGTCGGAGTCGGACTGATCGCGGCGCAGCAGAGACGCATACGCATCGACCGCCTTGGGAACCAGAAGGACCATGACGCCGGAGGCAGGTTTGCCCTCCAGCCGAGCGAAACCCTGGATGCGCCTCTGTGTGCGGCTGACGGTGATGACGGCATCGAGGGAACGATCTTTGACGACGATCTCGTTGCCGGTGTGTGTCGAAGTTCCGGCGCTTACGGAGAGGACTGTCAGGCTCGATTCACCGGGTTTGAAGATGTTGACCAGCCAGCGTCCCGGGGCCGCGCTCTCGATGCGGAAGGTGCCGTTGGAGATGGCGGTGTTCTGTAGGGATTGTCCGGAGCCCGCCTCGGCAGGTTGCAAGGTCAAGAACAGGGACTCCGGCAGTGCTTCGCCATCGGACAGGACGACTCTGCCGGTGATGGGGACGGCCGGGATGCCCGAGTCGGAGTTGACTTCGATGTCGGAGGCCGCGTGCACGTCGACCGTGCGCGGGGGATCGCCGTGGGTTAGTTCGTAGTGGCCGGGGGCGATGCCGGAAAGATCGAAGCGGCTACCCACCTGAAGAAGATCCCAGCCGCCGGTGGGCATGGGAATTCCGAAGACCGGTTCGCGCAGTTCGGTCAAGGGACCGGCGCCCTGGCGAATGGGCATATCGAAACGGATGTGCAGGGCGGGGACCGCATGCAGCGTGATATTAGCTTCCTGGTGTTCTCCCTGGGAGAGGGAGATGGCTGAGGCTGCGCTCTCATCGGTGGTGGAGTCGAAGAAGGTTGTGGGGTAGGCAACGTCGAGGGGCGAAGGCTCGCCGCTTGCAGTCGCAGCCTCGGTGTGGCGCATAGCGTACCAGGGCTGTGCTTTCACCGCGATGAGGTAGTCCCCGCCATCGAGGTCATCGAACTCGTAGTTGCCAGCATCGTCGGTCATGACGGTCTGCAACTGGCGGATGCGTTCCCAGGGGCGCGTTGCAGGGGGTCTGCGGAAGAGCATGATCTGCGCACCCTCCACGGGATCTCCGCCGTCCGCGGTGATGACGCCGGCGATGACGCCAGCGGGCGGAAGCTGAAATTCCAAGTGGGTCGTGTCCTGATCCGGACCGGTCACGATGGCAGTGTTGAACTCGTCGTGCTCATTGAAGTAGCTGGTGCGGTAGCCGCGCTTGGCGGCGGTGAGGGGATACTTTCCGGCGGGCAGGCCATTCAGTGCGAAGTGCCCATCCTCATCGGTATGCGTCACCTGAATGGCCTGGCTGTCGGTTTCAGAGAGAACAGAGACGGTTGCGCGCCGCACTGGTTCGCCGCTCACTGCGTTCACGAGGCGCCCCGCAATGTTGTAGGAGGCGGATGTCTGGGCGGACACTGCGGCAGCCCCGAGCAGGCATGCAACGAAGGCGAGTACCGGCGGCCAACGGAGAAGACGCGTCATGGCGCCGCCACCTCCACGACCAGGCTGGCGGAGGCGCTTGGCTCAAGGGTGATGGTCTTGCCAGGAAGCGAAGCCAACACTTCAGGATTGTGCCACTCCAGATCGACGCTGCCGGGAAAGGCATAAACGTGATAGCTGCCCGGCGGCAGATTGTGGATGGTAAACGAACCGCCAGAGCTGGACCGCAGGACCGCGGGAGGAATGGAGGAGGTGTAGTCGAAGTCCGGCACGACGTACACCATGTAGGCGATCTCTTCTCCGGCAACGGGAGCTGCAAGGCTGGCGGGCAGACTCAACTGCAAGCTGGCGCAATCGTCGCGCAAGGTGAGCGTGAGGGGAGCGGTGGTCCCGGTGGGGCCGACGATGAGCGGCTCGTGCCCGAGGCTGGCTCCTCCGGCGGTGAAAGAGGATTCGCATAGGTCCGGAGCCGAGACGACGGTGTGCAGCCAGTACGCACCGGGAGGCAACGTGGAGACCGAGAGCGGTCCCGGCACTTGTCCGCTGGCAAACTGACCGCCCGAGTCGTTGCCGAGGTCGGAGCCTGCGTGGTTGGCAGTGATGTAGACGCTGGGCGGTTGAAGCTGAGCACTGGCCGCCGCAGTGCGGACCACGTTGACCTGAAGAGGAGTGGTTTGCTTGGGAGACAACGGGATACGCAGGTGGGGCAGCGGATGGCCGGCCACGGTGAACTCAACCTGACCGCTGACGGTGGAAGCGCCATCGGTGCGAATGCGCATGGAGTGGGGCGGCCCGGAGCCATCGAATGAAGTTACCGAAGACGCTGAGGTGACGCGCAACGAGTAGGAGCCATCCGGAAGCAGCGCCTGCACGGCGCGCGCGTGGCCCTCAAGGCTGGCATTGTAAGTGAGCAGATGGCCGTCGGAGTCGAGAATCGCGGTGGAGAGATTGCCTGTTCCGGGAGGAGCGATGACCTCGGCACGCACGGGGTGAAAGGCTTCCAACTTCAGATTGAAGTTGGCCTGGACCTGTTGTCCTCCGCTTAGCTGAATCGGAGAAGCACTGCTCAGATCGTGGGCTTCAGGGTAAAAGACGGCGGGGTATCCGCTGCGCTGCGCGGCGAATTCGTGACCAGCCTCGATGCCTGCGCTTGCCTCTTCAGTATCCATGGCGGGAAGCGTGCATAGAGCGTAGGTGCCGTCCGGGAGCGATCCAAAGCGAAAGGTGCCCTGGCTGTTGGTGCGCGTCATTTGGGCCCGCTGCCAGGTTGCTCGCCCATCTTGAATGGCGCGACGGAATAGCTGTACCTCAATGTCCAGAGCCGGATCGCCGGTGGAGAGCTCGATCTGTCCGCGCAGGGTGTTGTTGGGAGACATGGACAGCACAACGTCAGGCATCTCCGCGGTCACGAAGATGTTGTGGCTTACGGCGTCAGAGCGCAGCAAAAGACTGGTGGGTGCATTGGGCCATGCGGTATCGCGATATCCGGGCTTCAGGAGCTGGACCGGGTTCGGTCCCAGGGAAACGTTGTGTACTTCGAAGCGCCCTTCGCCATCAGTCAACACGGCGTGGCCGGAGTCGCCGGCTACCTGCACGAGCACCCGGGCCAGTGGTTCACCGCTGATGGCGTTCTTTACGATTCCGTGAAGGGACGCAGTGGGGAGGGAGACCGCCGAAGGAGCGGAGTTCTCCGCGGGCTGCTCGGCCTGCGAGGGAGCGGGCAGCTCTTCCTGCGCGCGGAGTGAACCGGCTTGAAGTATGACCGCGAAGAGCAGCGCGCCCATTGCAAAGGACCTGGGGGCGCGTTGCCAGCGGTTCATGAGCATCTCATCCAGACCAGGAAGCACTCTTTATTCTGACGCCGGATGAAGGGGAAGGGAATCCATTCCCCTGGAAAATCAATCGTGCTCCAGGTACCAGGGGATATTGACGACGATGATGCGGCGATTGCCGCGGACCAGCAAGATGACTTTCAGCAGGTCGGAGCGGCGGTTGTGGAGCAGATTGTCCCACCAGTGGCGAACGACCAGCTCCGGAACCAAGACGCAGACCTTGGCGGTCTCGGTGGCGCGCTCCACATCGAGCACGTAGTCCACCACCGGTTGCAACACGTGGCGGAACGGGGACTTGAGGGAGACGAGCTCGGGCACCTGCTTGCCAGCCTCGCGCAGGGGAGCCGCGATCTTCTGCTCCCATTCGTCGCAAAACGTGTCGCGCTGGTCCGTGAGCTGTACGTGCACGCAGCGGATGTCGCTGGACATGGCCAGGGCGAAGCACAGCGCCTTCTCGGAGAGGCGCGACCAGCGATCGATGGGCAATATGACGATGGGCTGTTGAACGTGGGCGGGGATGAGAGGACGGTCGAGGTCGATCTCGCGCGCGACGTTTTTGTAGTGGCGATGAACACCGCGCATCAGCAGAATCATGAGCAGGACCAACAGCGCCGTGATCCAGGCGCCCTCCACGAACTTGGCCACGAAGACCACCAGCGCGGTAATACCGGTTGCGATTGCTCCCAGGCCGTTGATGAAGATGCGGAATGCGCCGCCGTTGTGGCGCTTCCAGTGCATCACCATCCCCGCTTGGGAGAGGGTGAAGGCCAGGAAGGCGCCGATCGCGTAGAGGGGGATGAGGCGATCGGTGACGCCGCGAAACAGGACCAGCAAGAGTGCGGTGAGCGCCACCAGGACGTAGATGCCCCAGGAGTAGAGGAGCCTGCGGCCACGCAGTACGAAGACGTGGGGCATGTAGTTATTGAGGGCGATGGCGCGGGTGAGGCGCGGGAAGTCCGCAAAGGCGGTATTGGCAGAGAGCGCCAGTACAAGCAGCACAGATCCGATGGTGAGGTAGTAGAACCATCCGTGGCCCATCACCGCCCGCGTCAGCATGGAGAGCACGCTCTCGTATCCGGCCGTGTCGGGGCGGGTTGCGGCAATTCCGTAGGCGCGGCAGAGAAGCGCGATGCCGGCCAAGAGAATCGTGAGCAAGAGGATGATGATGGTGAGCGCAATTTTGGCGTTCTTGCGAGTGGGGTCGCGGAAGGCCATCACGCCGTTGCTGACGGCTTCAACGCCGGTCATGGCGGTGCAGCCCGAGGAGAACACCTTGAGCAATAGCCAGAGGCTGATGGCGGCAGTGGCCGGAGGGGCGGCAGGAAGCGCCATCTCCGGCTTGGGATGTCCACCGGCGAAGACGGCATGAAATCCACCCACAACAATAACCACCAGGAGGGTTCCGGTGAACAGGTAGGTGGGAATCATGAACACGACGCCGGTGTCGCGCACGCCTCGCATGTTCACCACGGTGAGGATGGCCAGCACCAACAGACAGAGTTGAAGCGTGTGGGGCTGAAGGGAAGGCACGGCGGAGATCAGCGCGCCGACTCCCGCGGAGATGCCTACGGCCGCGGTGAGGATGTAGTCGATCATGAGCGCGGCGGCAGCCAGCAGTCCGGCGTTCTCACCCAGGTTCTCAGTGGCCACGGTGTAGGAGCCGCCGCCCTGGGGGTAGGCCTCGATGGTCTGGCGATAGCTGAAGAAGACGATGGCCAGCAGCACGATGATGGCCGCGCTGACGGGCACGATGTAGTGCACGCCCGCGACGCCCAGGGGGATGAGCAGGGTCAGGGCGGCTTCAGGACCGTAGGCCGCGGAACTGAGCGCGTCCAGGCCGAAGATGGGGATCCCTGCGAGGGGGCCGATGTGCTCGGCGCGTTCTTCGCTGGTAGCGAGAGGGCGGCCGAAGAAAAGATCGATGAGCTTGGGGGCGATCGCCATGAGGGGTTAGATGAGAGAAGGCCGCTGCGGCGCAGGAGAAAGCTGGCGAGGCGATCTTCCCACGCGGAATGGGAGGCGAAGCCGGGGGCCGAGCACGGTTTCGAAGCGCGCCCGGGTCGCGCATTTTGCGAGGATGCAGGGGGCTCTGGTATGGTGCCGTGGTAACGATATCAGTGCAGTTGTCGGGGAGATCGCGCCAGCGGCTCGACACCCTGGGGGAAGAAACCATGCTCAAGTGCTCTGCCTTGCTTCTGCTTGCCTCCACGCTGACCGCCTACGGGCAGCAGTACACCCGCGGCCTGGGCGTGTATCCGGGCAATCCCGCTGAGTATGACGGCCCGAAGCTGGTGATCGATCACAGCGGCTACCGCAATCTGGCGCTGCATCGGCCGGCGTACCAGTCCAGTGCTTACGACTACAACTTGACCGCGCAGCTGGTAACCGATGGCATCAAGCAGGCAGACTTGCCGCCGTGGATCGTCACGTCGACGAGCGACGAAGGCGTGCTTCCGAAACATCGCCGCGAACTGTTCCTAGATGGCAATCCAGTCTCCAGCGTGGAGGTTTCAGGAGACCGGCCCTGGGTGCAATTCGAACTTCAGGGTGGGGGCGAGGTTCCGGAGATTGACCGAGTCGATCTCGACCTTCGCAGACCCGACGAGGGCTCATGGGAGGGAGGCTGGAGGATCACCGTCTCCGGTTCGGATGACAGCACGCATTGGCAAGAGGCTGGTCATCTGCAGGTGCAGGGCATTCCTGCTATGGGGGATGCGCCGAGCTTTAGACAGAGTGTGCCGCTCACGGCTCCGGTCCGCTTTCGCGCCTACCGCGTGGCGCTCTCTTCGCCGTCTGCGCACAAATGGGGCGTTGCCGAGGTGACGCTCTACCGCCGCGATCGAGAGCTTCGAGTGGCGGGCCCCAATTCGTTTGCCAGCGCCTGGATGAGTGCCGGCAGCGGCGAGGAATGGATATCAGTGGATCTGGGCACAGTGTGCAGCTTCGATCGCGTGAAGCTTGCCTGGATTCGGCGTGCAGTGCAGGGCGTGGTGCAAGTCTCGAGCGATGGCAAGCAGTGGACGGACGTGGCGCAGCTACAACCGGCCAGCGGCAACGACGAAGAGATTCGATTGCCGCATGCAGCTACGGGCCAATGGATCCGAGTGCTGATGAGCAAACCGGAGACGCAAGACGGCCGCTATATCTTGAGCGAAATCGAAGTGTACGGACGCGGCGGGTTGGTTGTGGTGCCGAAGCCACAGGAGCGGCTACAGGCTGACGGCTCTCTGCGGCTCTCAGGGGGCAAGTGGAAGGTGCAGCGCGCGTCCCTGGTTCAGGCCGGTGGCGAGCAGATTGCGCAGCCAGGGTTTGCCGACGCCGACTGGATGATTGCCACGGTGCCGGGCACAGTGCTGACCAGCTATCTGAACGACGGAGCCGTTGCCGATCCCAACTTTGCAGACAACGAGTACAGCATCTCAGACTCCTTCTTCACGGCAGATTTTTGGTATCGCGACGAGTTCATGGCGCCGGCCGGCAACGATGCGCATCGGCACCACTGGTTGAACTTCGATGGCATCAACTGGAAGGCCGAGGTGTATCTGAACGGCAAGTATGTGGGGCGCATCGATGGCGGCTACATTCGCGGCCGTTTCGATGTGACAGCTCTGATCCATCGCGGCGCAGTCAATGCGCTGGCGGTGCGCATTGTGCGGAACGCGAACCCTGGAAGTACGAAGGACAAGGCGGAGTCGACGCTCAATGGCGGTGCGCTGGGCCGAGACAATCCCACATATCATGCCTCCGCGGGCTGGGATTGGATGTCGACGATCCGGGGGCGCAACATCGGGATCTGGGATAACGTGCGCTTGTCCAGCAGCGGGCCGGTCACGATTGAGAATCCTTTGGTCTCGAGCACGCTGCCGCTGCCCGATACGGATCGCGCCGATGTAACGATCCAGGCGACGGTGCATAACCAGGAACGCGATCCCGTCACTGGCGTGTTGCGCGCGAAGTTTGGAGACACGGTGGTGGAGACGGCTGTGAGCCTCGGTCCATCCGAAACGAAGGAGGTGAAGTTCACGCCCCAAGCGCAGCCCTCCCTGCACATTTCCCACCCAAGGCTGTGGTGGCCCGTGGGCTATGGTGAGCCAAACCTGTACCCCGTGACGTTGACGTTTATGTCGGGGGATAGCGTTTCAGACGTTACATCATTCCGGGCCGGTATCCGCCAGTTCACCTATGCGGAAGAAAACGGCAGCCTGAAGATCTGGATCAATGGGCGCCGTTTCATTGCGCGAGGGGGAAACTGGGGATTTCCAGAGTCGATGCTGCGCTATCGGAAGCGCGAGTACGACACTGCGATGCGCTACGACCGCGATGAACACTTCAATATCGTCCGCAATTGGGTAGGGCAGACGGGCGATGAGGCTTTCTATGATGCGGCCGATCGCTACGGCATTGTGGTGTGGCAAGACTTTTGGCTGGCCAATCCCTGGGATGGGCCGAATCCCGACGACAATTCTTTCTTCCTCACGGTGGCACGAGACTATCTCCTGCGCATTCGCAATCACGCGTCGTTGGGATTATTCTGCGGCCGGAACGAGGGATATCCACCGCAAGCGATCGATGATGGATTGCGCGCCATGGTTGCGGAGTTTGAGCCGGGCTCACACTACATCTCCAGCTCGGCCGATGGGCCGGTCAGCGGACATGGGCCCTATCGTGTGGAGCCGCTGAAGTTCTATTTCCAGAACTCACCCGTGAAACTGCACAGCGAGATTGGAGCGCCGAACGTTCCGGAGCTGCAGATCTTGCAGCGGACGCTCTCACCGCCGGCATTGTGGCCGATCGGGGCGCAATGGCGGCTGCACGACTACCACGCCAACAACCCGTTCACGGAGGCGGTGGAGAAGAATTTCGGCGGCGCTTCGCGTCTGGAGGATTGGCTGAGTCTGGCGCAGTTTGTGGATTACAACGCGTACCGCGGAATGTTTGAAGGCCAGAGCAAGAACCGGCTAGGCGTGTTGATTTGGATGAGCCATCCGGCATGGCCGTCGATCCTGTGGCAAACCTATGACTACTTCTTCGATACTGACGCAGCCTACTACGCGGCTAAGAAGGCTGCCGAGCCGTTGCACATCCAGTGGAACGCGGCGACGGATACGGTGGAAGTGGTGAACTACAGCGCCGGAGAGCAGCCGGGTCTGACCGCGCGAGCCGAGGTACTGGACGCGGATGGCACTGTGAAGTGGAGCAAAGAGGCCACACTCGACAGCACGGAGGACAGCACCCTTGCGCCCATCCACTTGGAGTTTCCTGCGGGCCTGGCGCGCACGCACTTCATCCGGCTGACCCTGTTGCGTGGAGAGAACGTGGTGAGCCGCAACTTCTATCTGCACGGCAATGTGGAAGACGATTATTCCGGTATTCGCGCGCTGGATGCCGCGCACGTATCGATGACCTCCAAGATGCAGCGGCGGGGCGGGCAATGGCAGATCGCGGCAGAGTTGCACAATATCTCGTCTGTTCCAGCATTGATGGTGCGGGTCAAAGCGGTGGGAGAACGCAGCGGCGATCTGATGGCGCCCGCGCTCTTCGACGACAACTACATTGCTCTTATGCCGGGCGAGCGTCGAACCCTGCACATCGAGCTTGAAGATGCGGATACGCGCGGAGAGCGTCCCCAGCTGAGGCTGATGGGCTTCAACCTGGCTGCTGACAGTGCCAAAGCTGCACAAGCGAGGAACTAGGCCGCAGGCTGGGACCGGCGGCGGAAGCCTGCTTCACGTAGAATGAAGCCAGACTACGCCGCAGGTTTCTGAATCCAAGCCGATCATGACGGTTTCCACTACGCAGAGCGCCAGCAAGCGCACCCTCCACAATCGATGGCTGGTGTTGATTGCGGCGTACAAGTTCGTCACCGCTCTGCTGGTCCTGGCCATCGGGGTCGGTGCTATGCGGCTGCTGCATAAGGATATCGGCGATGTGGCGTGGCGGGCTATCAACGACTTGAAGTTTAATCCGGAAGGGCGCTTCGCGAATTTTGTCCTGGACGAAGCTTCTCTGGTGGACGATCCCATCCTGCGCAAGATCGGGTTCGCAGCGTTCTTCTACGCCACCATCGGGATTTTAGAAGCCGTGGGTCTGTACTTCGAGAAGGCCTGGGGCGAGCTGCTGACGGTGGTGATTACAGCTTCTTTCCTTCCCATCGAGATTCACGAGCTGGTGCGGCGGTTGACCCCGGTCCGAGTGGGCCTGTTGGTGGTGAACGTCTTAGTGCTGCTCTATCTGCTGAAGGTAATGGGAGAGACGGCCGCGCGGCGGCGCCAAGCGTACAAGGCTGCGCATCCCAAGCTGCCGAAGTAGACTGCGCTCCGCGGCATCCTTCGCGTACGAGGGCAGGAACAACATTCCAATCTTCACTTCAAGTTGCAAGCCGTCCGGAACAATGGCCGGAAGGGGATGGCGTGCGTATTTTCTCCTCTTCATCACAGTGGAATGTTCATCGGCAGGGCTTGTTTCGCTTTTCTTTCGCATTTACACCGGGCGCGGAGATTTGCCAATACCTTGCTGGTAGCAACGAACCAAAGCAATAAACACTACATATAGGGTTTACGGATCCAGCAGCACACAATTCCGGCCATTCAAATCCAGACATGAGTAAGGTCTAAGAAACCCACAGAAAATCGCGCTTGTGCATTCAATGAGTTGGGCTATGATCGTTCAAGTAGTGGAGCAAAAGGGAGTCGAGTGGAGCGAAGCGCCGGGTTACAAGGGAAGAATACCCCGGATTCTCCTCTCGTTTGCAGATTTTCCCGGTGTAAGTGGTCTGGGGAACCAGGCTGGGCACCGGAAAAGCTCCGGCAGTGTGGGAGGCGGGCTGAGTTGGTCCTCCCGAGGTCGGCCCGGACGCGGGCGTGAGGTTTAGAGATGTTTCGCGGAAATCATCCGGCGAAGGTGGACGAAAAGGGCAGATTGAAGCTGCCGTCCGCCTTTAAACAGCTGGTGGATGCCGCGCATGTAACGCAGTTTTATGTGACCAGCACGGATGGCAAGAGCGCCGAGATCTGGCCGCTCCCGGAGTGGGAGAAACGGGAAGAGCAGTTGGCCGAGTCCAGCAATCTGGATGACGCCGTAAAGAAATATTTAAACCTGACCAGCTATTACGGCCAGCAAGTGGAAATGGACAATCAGGCACGCATCCTGTTGCCGCAGATTCTTCGCACCAGCGCCAGTCTGGACGCGGAAGTGGCGGTGTTTGGCATGCGGACGTACCTCGAAGTCCACAACCGCGAACAGTTTGAGCGTGCACTGCCGGAGAACCTGATGACGGCCGAGGAGCGCAGCAGGATGGCGGAGATTCTGCGCCGCAAGGGTTGAGCTGAGGGCTGTAAGTGAGCCTGAGGAGCTGGAGCAGGCGAAGTTGGATGGATGACTGGACGGGGCGGTTGTAGAGAAGATGCCTCGATCCTAGTTCCTCAGAAAGATGCCCCCCAGGGGGAAGCACATGACGAAATCGACAGAACGCCATGTGCCGGTTCTTTTGACAGAAGCGTTGGACTTTCTCCGGGTGAAGCCAGGAGCCACGGTGGCGGATTGCACTTTGGGCATGGCTGGTCACAGCGCGGAGATTGCCAGGCGGCTTGGACCCACGGGCAGGCTGATCGCATTCGATCGCGATCCTCAGGCCCTGGCCCTGGCCAAGGCCAAGCTGGATGCAGTATGTGCGGAGTTAGGTGATCAGGCACCGCAGATCGAGCTGGTTGGCGAGGCCTTTAGCTCGATTGAGCGGCACGTGCAGGCAGGATCGCTGGACGGCTTGCTGGCCGACTTTGGCGTAAGCAGCCTGCAACTGGATGAAGCCGAACGCGGGTTTAGTTTTATGGCGGACGGGCCCTTGGACATGCGGATGGATACGCGGTCAGGGTTAACCGCCGAACAGGTGGTAAATGAGGCGAGCGAGCACGAGTTAGCGGACCTTATCTACGAATACGGAGAGGAAAGGAGGTCGCGGAGAATCGCCAGAGCCATTGTGCGCGGGCGGCCAGTGCTGACAACAGGGCAATTGGCCCAGATCGTCAGAGCTGCCGCCCCGGCAATGAAGCAGGACAGGATCCACCCGGCAACGCGGACGTTTCAAGCGATCAGGATTTACGTAAATCGCGAGTTGGACGAGATCAAAGCGCTATTGGAGGCCGCACCCAGATTGCTTAAGCCCTCCGGACGTTTGGCCGTCATCAGTTTTCATTCGCTGGAAGACCGCATTGTGAAGGACAGTCTGCGTGAGGGAGCGCAGAAGGGGATTTGGACAATCCTGACGAAGAAGCCGGTGACGGCTGGGGAAGCAGAGATGGACCGCAATCCGCGAGCGCGCAGCGCCAAGTTGAGAGCGGGGGAGAGAAGTAAGTAGTTCGTAGTTCTTAGTTCGAAATCCTCAGTTGTAAACAGCATCGCGGATCGTGCATCGCGATGTGTTTGAACGGTAGAAAGAACTGTGAACTCTGAGCTGTGAACTCGGGAGGCTTTATGGCAGCGGCAACGACTACATATTTCGAGACGGGAAGAAGCTGGAGCGCTCGTGTGGCTGAGCGCAACGCAGAGTTGCTGGCTAGCCAGGCATCGCGGCGCCGCGGCGTTCGCACGCCGGAGGTCTACTTCACTAAGCATTTCGACAACTCGCGGCTGGTGAAGGCCTCGGATCCGGTGCGGGTGCGGGAGATGCGGGTGTTTGCCGCCGCCGTGACGGTGCTGTTTTCTCTCATCATGATCTACGGCTTGCAGCACTTCAGCGCCATCGAGAGCTCCTATAACGTGGAGAGCGAGAAGCAGGTGCTCGATCAGCTGCGCGAAGAGAATCGCCAGTTGCGTCTTGCTGAAGCGCAGTTGACGCAGCCGGTTCGTATCGACACGATGGCCAAGCAGTTGGGTCTGGCTGCACCGCAGCCGGGTCAGGTCGTTCATCCGACCGCGCAGCCCGGAGCGGGTGTGCCGACGCTGGCGCAGGTGAATACTCCCGCGGTGCCGGTGCAGTGAATAGGGACTAGAGACTAGGGATTTGGGACTAGGGACGAAGCGGCGGACGAGGTTGAACCAAGTGGGGACGCATTCGTTTTAGGGATGAGTTTGGTGGTCAGTTCTCTATTAGTTTGCAGACCTTTGTCGTGTTTTTAGTCCCTTAATCTCTCGTCCTTTAGCCTTGGAGCCATTCGTCGATGCAGGCAGCCGCCACTATTCGTGCCCCCAGAACCCGCAGCAGTAATCTTCCCCGCGCTATTCCTCTGCGCGTGGCGCGGTTCTGGATCATCTGCCTGTTCTTTTTGCTATGGGCATGCGCTATCTCCATGCGGCTGTTCTGGCTGCAAATTCTGCGCCATCAGGAGTACGTGGAACGCGCCCAGAAGCAGCAGCAGCGCACCTTTGAGGTGGCGCCGCGGCGGGGCATTCTGTACGACCGCAATCTGCGCGAGCTGGCGATGACCGTGCAGGTGGACTCGATCTACTCCGTTCCCAGCGAAATCACAGATAAGAAGACGGTGGCGCAGCAGCTGGCCGCGATTGTGCACGCCGATCCTGCTGACGTGCAGACCAGCCAGGAGCAGATTACTAACCGTCTGGCCAAGAACAATGGCTTTGCCTGGATTGCACGTCGCGTAACACCCGATGTGGCCGCGAAGGTGAAGGCGCTCAACCTGAAGGGCATTTACTTTCAGAAGGAGTTCCAGCGGTTTTATCCGGACAATGAGATCGCCGCGCAGGTGCTGGGCTATGTAGGCGTCGATGACACGGGGTTGGGCGGCCTGGAGCAGAAGTTCGAGTCGCAGTTACACGGCGCCCCAGGCGAGATGTTGACCGCCATGGATGCGCGGCGCAAGGTGCTGGGATCCACCGAGCGCGAGCCTCAGCCGGGCCGGAATCTTGAGCTCACCATCGACGAGAACATCCAGTTCATGGCGGAGCGCGCTCTCGATCACGTGATGGATCGGACGCACGCGGACAACGGCACTGTGGTGGTGCAGGACGTGCACAGCGGGCAGATTCTGGCTTTGGCCATTCGCCCGACATTCAATCCCAACCAGTTCCGGCACACCACGCCCAAGCTACTGCGCAATCACGCGGTGAGCGACGTGTATGAGCCTGGCTCCACGTTCAAGCTGGTGGCCTACTCGGCCGCGCTGGACCAGAAGGTGACTACGCCGGATGACATGGTGGATTGCCAGGGCGGCAAGATCACCATTGCAGGCCGCGTGATTCACGATAACCAGGGCGAGCACTTCGGGGTGATTCCGGTGCACAAGGCCCTGGAGGAATCGAGTGACGTGGGCGCGATCAAGATGGCGCTCAAGGTGGGGCAGGACAAGTTTTACGACTACGTGCGGGCGTTTGGCTTCGGGGCCAAGCCCGGCATCGAACTGCCCGGAGAGACGCGCGGTTTGCTGCGTCCGGTGAACAAATGGGGGCCATCCTCCATCGGCTCGATTGCGATGGGGCAAGAGGTGGGCGTGACGCCATTGCAGCTTGTCTCCATGGTGTCCACGATTGCGAATGGCGGGGTCTATCTTCCTCCCCACATCCTGATGCCGGGTGAACTCGAGCAGCACGCTACGCTGCAGGCTGAGCCTTTCCGAGCTGGCGGTGATTTGCCCAATCCGCTGCCGCCTGGGGCACATCGCGTGATCTCGACGATTGCTGCGGCACAGATGCGCAAGATGATGGAAGGCGTGGTGCTCTATGGCACGGGCAAGGACGCGCAGTTGAATGGCTACTCGTCGGGCGGAAAGACCGGCACCGCGCAAAAGATCGATCCTGCCACCCATCGCTACTCCAAGACCATGCACATCGCGTCCTTTGCGGGGATCGCGCCGGTGAACAACCCGGTGATCGCCGTGGCCGTGGTGATCGACAATCCCAAGGGCGGATCGTACTACGGCGCCCAGGTTTCAGCCCCGGTATTTACCGAGGTGGCGCAGCAGGTGCTTGAGTATCTGGGCGTGCCGCACGATATCGATATTCGCGCTCCCAAGACGACGAACAAGCCGGAGAAGCATCCGCGCGAGGACGATCACGAGGAGACCGGGGACATCAACGCGCTGTTTGCGGCGGTGAACGATCTGCCCAAAGATGATCCGTTGCGCGACCAGATGAACTCGGCCTCGGCGGCGCAGCCCAAGCCGGAGAACGCGGCACCGGCCACTGCGACAGCGGACAAGCCTGGCCCGCAGCCCGCGATGGCGGAGGTGAAGCCCGCCGACGGTCCGGTCTCGAATTCGAGTCGATCCGCGGTGGTGGTCGACACCAGCAAGCAGCTGAAAGTGCCATCGCTGGTGGGCCTCAACGTGCGTCAGGTGATTCAGACCGCGGCGGAAGCAGGACTCGAAGTGCAGATCAGCGGCAGCGGAACGGTTCGCGAACAAGCTCCAGCCGCAGGCACGATGATCTCGCCGGGTACGCGCATTGTAGTGCGGTGCGGGCGCTGAGCGCCGGCACTGCTTCTTGACCTTCCATCCATCCGAGTCTTAATAGCCCCGTCGCGAGGTTGGAGCGGGCTCTTGCCTTTTGTATGGCGGAATGCTGCATGTCTAGCGTGCAGTGACCTGCACATTGCAGGGAACTGCGGAGGCGGGGATCAACAAGGCTGGATCGTACCCACTACAATCGAGCACGTATGCAGTGGAAAGAACTGATCGCAGAGATTGAAGCAGAGGGGGCGTCGGGCGACTCCGGCCAGCCCATCACCGGGATTGAGTATGATTCTCGCCGCGTGAAGCCGGGGTCGGTGTTTGTGGCCATGAAGGGCGGGACCACAGACGGCAATCGCTATATCGAGAAGGCGATCGCGCATGGCGCTGCGGGGATCATCACGGATTCCGCGCCGATGTTCGATCATCTGCTGGTGTACCGGCCCGAGATTCCAGTGCTTGAGGTCAGCCACGGGCGACGCGCACTGGCCCAGGCAGCCGCAGTGTTTTACGGCCATCCGGAACGGAAGATGGCGGCTACGGGGATCACGGGCACTAATGGCAAGACCACGACAGCGTTCCTCACCGAGTCATTGCTCAATCTGGCAGCGCGGAAGACGGTGCTGGTAGGGACTGTGGAGTACCATGTGGCGGGAACGGTGCGGCCGTCGCTGCACACAACCCCCGAGCCGCGCGATCTATATGAGTTGATGGCCGAAGGCACCGCGCTGGGAGCCAGCGAACTGGTGACAGAGGTTTCCAGCCACGCGCTCGATCAGGGGCGCGCCAGCGGAATCAACTTCGACGTCGCCGTTTTCACCAATCTCACCCGCGATCATCTCGACTACCACGGCACGATGGACAAGTACTATGCGGCCAAGCGGCTGCTGTTCGACGGAACCGTCTATCCCGCACCGCGGGTGGCAGTGATCAATGCGCACGACGATCGCGCGCGGCAGTTGGCCGCCGCGGCCCGCCGCGCCGGTGCGGAGGTGCGGACCTATGGTTTAGGAACGGGCGACTGGCAGGCAGCCAGCCATCAGCTCACGCCGAGTGGCGCGGTCATTCAGCTACAAACGCCGGCGGGTTCTGCAGAGATTCACTCCCAGCTGGCGGGCGATGTGAATGTTTTGAATCTGCTGGCGGCGTTCACCGCGGCGCATGCCCGTGGTGTGCCGTTTGAGGATCTCGCGCGCTATGCCGGTCGGCTCAAGCCCGTGTCCGGGCGTTTTCAACCCGTCGATGCCGGTCAGCCCTTTACGGTGATTGTGGACTACGCGCACACTGACGATGCTCTGCGCAACCTGATCGTCCTGGCCCGGCAGATGACCAAGCAGTCCGGGGGACGCGTCATTACGCTGTTCGGCTGCGGTGGCGATCGCGATCGCACGAAGCGTCCGAAGATGGGGCAAGCGGCGGGCGAAGGCAGCGATTTTGTTGTGGCAACCAGCGATAACCCGCGCTCGGAAGATCCCATGGCCATTCTTGCCGAGATCGAGCCGGCACTCAAGGCGACGGGGACGCCTTACGTCATCGAGGTGGACCGCACGGCGGCCATCCGCTATGCGATCAAAGAAGCGCATCCAAGGGATGTGGTGTTGCTGGCCGGCAAAGGACACGAGAAGGAACAGATCCTGGCCGACCGCACGATTCCGTTTGACGATACGGAAGTGGCGCGCGCCATGCTGGCAGAGATAGGATTCACAGCATCGTAAGTTCGAGACCAGCAAAGCTCAAGCAGTGCGGGTGAGAGATGCGTGTACGCGAAATCAGTGAGGGACGATGAAGTTAACACTGGCTGAAGCGGCGATGGGAGCGGGCGCCGTCCTGGAGGTTCCACCGACCGTGTCCAATGCGGGCAAGGTGCTGGCGCAGGGCTACTCGATCGATTCGCGGACCGTGGCTCCCGGCGAGCTCTTCTTCGCAGTGCGGGGCGAACGCTTTGATGGCCACGACTTCGTTGCGGCGGCTTTCGAGCGCGGCGCAGTTGCGGCGGTCGTTGCACGGGAACGCCTGGCTTCGCTGCCGGACAGCGCATTGAAAGCTCCTCTGCTGGTGACGGATGATCCTCTGATTGCGCTGCAGACGCTGGCATCGCATGTGCGCCGCCAGTGGGGCAAGCGCGTGGTGGCGGTTACAGGGTCGGCTGGCAAGACCACGACCAAAGAGGCCATTGCCACCGCTCTGGGCGCCAAGTTCAACGTGCTGAAGTCGCTGGGGAATCTCAACAACAACTACGGCCTGCCCATGCAACTGCTGCGCCTGGAGCCGGAGCACGACTACGCGGTGGTCGAGATGGGGATGAATCACGCGGGGGAGATCGCCGCGCTGGCGCGCATTGCCATGCCGGACTGGGGCGTGGTGACCAACGTGGGCACGGCGCACATTGAAAACTTCAGCGATGGGCAGATAGGAATTGCGCGCGCCAAGTTCGAACTCATCACCGGACTGCCTCCTACGGGCGTAGCTTTTCTCAACTGCGATGACGCGTATGTGTCGCAGTTTGGCCGGGACTTTGCCGGCAAGAGCTTGTACTACGGGGCGGGGCCGTGCGCCGATCCGCAGATTACGGCGGTCAAGGAAGACGTGAGTGGACTGCACATCCAGTTCCGCTCCGGCGAGCAACAACACGCGCTTACGCTGCAGCTGCTGGGGGCGCACAATGCGTTGAACGCCATGGCCGGGATCGCGGTGGCTCGCGAGGCCGGGGTGGAGGTGGAGGTCGCGGCCAAGGCGCTGAGCTCGCTCACTGCCGGCGACAAGCGCGGCGAAGTGCTCGAGATCGCGGGAGCCACAATTCTGAACGACAGTTACAACTCCAATCCTGAGGCGCTGCGCTCCATGATTCGCACGTTGGCGGCGCGTCCCGCCAAGCGCCGCATTCTGATCGCGGGCGAGATGCTGGAGTTGGGGGAACACGGGCCAGCGCTTCACGCAGCTTGCGGCAAGGCAGCGGCAGAGGCCGGCCTGGACATGGTGGTGGGGGTGCGGGGCAATGCGGAGCACTTGGCGGGCGCCGCGTGCACAGGCAGCGTGACCTCGCTCTTTTTGCCCGATGCGGATGCCGCGGGGAAATGGATGCGCGAGAATCTGCGGCCCGGAGACGTGGTGCTGGTAAAAGGCTCGCGCGGCGTTCGCCTGGAGCGGGCCATCGCCATCCTGCGGGGAGAGACGCCCAACGGCAGCGCGCACTGAGTTGTTCCAGTCTCAGGACGCGGGCAGACGGCCAAAGCTGCCCGCTCGAATCAGGGCTGCGGAGTGCACTGTCCGGCAGCCGGTATAACCATGGCGATCTAAGGCGGCGAGCGGCGGATGGGGGTGATTGTCCGCGGCGCCGAACCTGACGCGAGCTCCAAACTTTCGTCACCAAAGCAGCGGAAAAATTCCTCCGAGCGTCCGCAACTTCCCTCCGAGCCCAGGGTCAGGGCGATCAGCACGTCTCTCGCTCTATCCACGCACCACGGGGTTCCTGTCCGTACATCCAGGCCAACGGCTCTCTGGGGGGCCGTTCTCTATCGGAGGCAGTTTATGAAACGCACCGTACTCGTGCTCTTCTCCGCGCTCTGCGCTACGCCGTTGTTTGCAGACGCGGGACAACATCTCATTCCGGCCGGTTCATTGATCGGCTGCACCATCTCTGAGCCCAAGCTCTCGTCGAAGAACACGGCGGTGGGCGACCCCGTGCTGTGCCAGGTGGGGCACTCGGAGCGCTACGGCCGTTCGGTACTGCCCTACAACAGCTACCTGGTGGGCCGCTTCGAGGACTATCGAGATCCGGGTCACTTTGTCGGTAAGGGCTGGATGGAGTTGAAGTTCGATCGCATGGTGATCGAGCCGGACACGGTGATCCCCATCGATGCCCGGGTGGTCGATGCTCCCGGCTATCGCGTCGACAACCAGGGACGAATCCTGGGCAAGGGGCACGCTACGCGCGACGTGGTGCTGTGGTCGATTCCGATCCTCTGGCCGGTGGATTTGCTCATGCTGCCGATGCGCGGACCGCGTCCCACTCTGAAAGAGGAGACCCGCCTCACGCTGAAGGTGATGGACGATCTGCCGGTGCCGGATTCGACCCAGCCGCAGACGGATCCCTACGGCCTGATGCATCGCCAGCCTTCGGCGGAGAATCAGCCTCCACCGGTGCAAGAGCCGGAACCGGCTCCGCAGTCGGCCAGCGTCGAGCCGCCCGCCCCTGCGCCGTATGCCTATGCTCCGGCGCCAGCGCCCGTGGTGGCCTATGTGGCTCCTCCCCCGCCGGTGATTGCCTATGCGCCGATAGTGGTGGTGCCCGCGCGGCCGGCGGTGGTGTACTACGGCTACGCTCCTCGTCCTTACGCCTATGGGTACGCACCCCGGGCTTACGCTCCACGGAGTTACGGCTATCAGGGGCCAGGCAGCGGCTATTACGGAACGGCCTACGCACCCCGGGCGACCATGCCTTACCGCGGCTATTGAGAGCGAGGCTTTGAGAGCGAGGGAACTCAGCGCGGCGCGAGGTATTGAACGCCGCTCGTGATCCCTCTCACATGACTCGGGTTCGGTGCGCCGCCAGCGCACTGAGCCCCTTGTGTTTTCGCCCTGTCATTTCCGCGCTGTCATTTCCGTCCGTCCAGGCGAACTGGCCAACCCAACCAGATCTCGTGTGCCGCGTTAGACTTGTCTCGCAACTCGCATTCAGGGGCAGAGATGGGGCACCGCGGCTTCGACGAGCAGATGGAGGCACTGGACGCGCTGAAGGGGCAGAAGCTGGATCCCGCTGCCATAGCGCTGGTGAAGAAGTCGCTGGCGAACCGCAGCAATTTCCTGGTGGCCAAGGCGGCTCGTCTGGCTGAGGAGAATCAGCTGGAAGACTTGGTGCCCGACCTCCTGGCCGCCTACGACCATTTCTTTGTAAATGCAGAGAAGTCCGATCCGCAGTGCTGGGCCAAGAACGCCATCAGCCGGGCCTTGCCGCGGCTTGGCTGCCGCGAGAAGCAGGTCTACCTGCGAGGGCTCAGTCATTTTCAATGGGAGCCCACCTGGGGCGGCAAGTCGGATTCGGCCGGCACCTTGCGGGCCAACTGCGCCCATGCCCTGGTGGCCTGCGAAGGAGTCACCAACCAGGACGTGCTGCTTCTGCTGGTAGATCGGCTCGTCGATCCGGATAAGAGCGTGCGGGTGGAGACGGTGCGGGCCGTCGCCCAGATTGGGGAACTGGCCGCGCCCGTTCTGCGTCTGCGGGCACAGGTACGGCCTACGGGAGAGCAGGAAGATCCGGAAGTGCTGGGGGCGTGTTTCGCCGCCCTGCTTTCGATCGAAGGCGAACCGGCAATCGAGTTCGTTGCGCGTTTTTTAGAGGCAGGAGACGACGCGGCGGGGGAAGCGGCCTTCGTTCTGGCAGAGACGCACAGCCCAGTGGCGCTGGCGGCGCTGCTCGCAAGGCAGCGGAGCGGCGCGGAGCCTTGGTTTGCGGGCGTGCTGCTGAGCGCCATCGCCCTGACGCGCTTGCCCACTGCTACGGATTTTCTTCTGGGCATGATCGAGCGGGAGGAACGGGAGGCGCCGGCCGCAATTGAGGCTTTGGCACGTCTGGCCCCTGGAGCGGAGTTGCGCGAACGCCTGGAAACCGCGGTGCAGGAAACCGGCAGTTCACGGCTGCTGAAGGCGCTCCGCGAGCATTTACCCGTCCAGAACGAGACAGCTTGAACTTTGCCCGGGCGGTCGCCAAAGACGGTCCTTGAAAGGGTTCCAGTTCGACTTGGTTCGGGCGGGAAGAGCGAGATTGCAATTTGGCGCACTCGCGCTTCAGGCTGCTGCCGCGAACCGGTGACCGCAAATCGAAAACGGTGGTAAACTTTCGCCGTACTTACCGGCTCACGGCAAGCGCGTACCAGACCGTCCATGTGGCTCGGTCCCAGGTTGCTGCCGTAAGGGAGGTTTCTGCCCGTGAAACCACCGGCCCTATGCGCGAGCGTTCTTCGGCATCTTCTCAGACGGGAAACTTCTGCAGATCTTCGCTGTACCGCACCTTGCTGGGAGAGGTGCGCGCCATCCTGCCTCAAGCGCGAGTGCAAGTCCGAACCTTAGGAGGATGAACCATGACCCCGCTCACCCTTGTGATTCTCGCTGCCGGCATGGGCAGCCGCTACGCCGGCCCGAAGCTCGCCGACCCCGTTGGTCCGAAACTAGCCGATCCGGTTGGGCCGAGCGGAGAGCATGTCATTGACTACTCTCTCTACGACGCATCGCGGGCTGGCTTTTCCCGGTTTGTCTTCGTGGTGCGCCGGGAGATGGAGGACTCCTTCAAGGAAAGAGTGTGCAATCGCCTCGGCAAGAGACTGGCCATTGAGTTTGTGGATCAGGAGATTGCGCGGCTACCCACCGGCTACCATCCCCCCCAGGGCCGTTTGAAGCCGTGGGGAACGACGCATGCGGTGCTGATCGCGGAGAAGGCGGTGCGAGAGCCGTTCGCGGTGATCAACGTGGATGACTACTATGCCTCAGAGAGCTATCACGCGCTAGCACGGCATCTGCAGTCGGGTACTGGCGAGCACGCGATGGTGGGGTTTGTACTGCGCAACACGCTCTGGGACTTCGGACCGGTCGCCCGCGCAATGTGCAAGGTGGGGAGCGGCGGCTATCTGGAGAGCATCGTCGAGCTAAAGAACATCGAACCGGAGAACGGGCATGCGCGCAGCATCGATTCCGCAGGGCGCACCGCTCGCCTGACTGGCGACGAGATTGTGTCCATGAACATGTGGGGATTCACCCCGCAGATCTTCACGCCGCTGCGGGAGCGCTTCATCGAGTTCCTGGAGATGAGCGGTAACGACTTGCAGGCGGAGTGCGTTCTGCCCAGTACCATCAATGAGCTGTTGCAAGCAGGGCAGCTCAAGGTGAAGGTTCTGCGCAGTGAGGAGTCCTGGTTTGGCGTGACTTACCGCGAGGATCACATCCGGGCGGTAGTGAACCTGCGGCGCATGATCGAGTCCGGCTACTATCCCCGTCACCTGTGGGGGTGAGAACTCGCCGGGGCGGCTGGACCCGTTAAGATCGATGCGGGAGAGAACATGACCGCATCGATCTACGACATCCCTGTGCGCACGCTTGGCGGCGCAGACACAACGCTGAACCAGTTCAAAGGCAAGGTCCTGCTGGTGGTCAACGTGGCCTCAAAATGCGGGCTGACGCCGCAGTACGAAGGCCTGGAGAAGCTCTACAAGCAGTATCGCGACCGCGGGCTTGTGATTACCGGCTTTCCGTCAAACGACTTTGCCGGGCAGGAACCGGGCAGCAGCGAGGAGATCCAGAGCTTCTGCACCACCAACTTCGGGGTGGATTTTCCGATGTTTGAGAAGGTGCCGGTGGTCGGCCCCGCCAAGCATCCTCTGTACGCCAGCCTGATCGCTGCCCGTCCCCAAGCCACCAGCGTGGCCGAGATCCCCTTCGCGGAGAACCTGAAGAAGTATGGCATCCAGCCAAACCCCGCACCTGAGGTGCTGTGGAACTTCGAGAAGTTCCTGGTGGACCGCAACGGCAACGTAGTAGCCCGCTTCGCGCCCGACACGGATCCGCTGGATCCAACGCTCACTGCCGCAATCGAACAACAACTTGCCAGCGCATAAGCCCATGCAAGCGGCGAGGGGCGGCAGACTCAAGCCGCCTCTTTTCCTAGCGCCGTAGCTTTAGCAAGCCTTCCCGATCGATGATGTTGCCGTCCACGACAAGGGTGGAGATCCGGCGCGCGTTCCAGATGTTGGCGGTGGGGTCGGCATCCACCACCAGGATGTCGGCGCGACGCCCGGCTGCGATCAATCCCAGCTCATTCCAGTTAAAGCGCAGGGCGTAGTTGTTGGTGGCGGCGGCCAGGGCTTCGCGGGCGGAGAGCCCCAGGCGCACCAGCATCTCAAGCTCCACATGCAGGGAGATGCCCGCCATGGATCCGGAGACCGAAGCACCTGTGCCCGCCAGGTAGTGAGGGTAGGCCGCAAAGATGGTCTGGTTGATGTGCCACAGGCGCAGGGCGGACTGGTCCGCCTTCTTGCGCAGATTCTCTTCAAGGTAATGCTGCGCGATGGCGGGAAGGCGATGCGACCACGGCGGCAGGGGGTAGACCATCTCTCCCGTCTTCTGATCGGAAGGATTGTACATGTGGGCCGGATCGAGGAGTGCTGCCGCAGGTTCCAGCCACAGATTGCGATGGTCGGGCAAGCGCAGATAGAACTGGCTCAAGGTGGGGATCAGCGCGACGCGGTGGGAGGCAATGAGCTGAGCGTAGGTTCTGAAGTGGGTGTCAGTCGGGGGGAGCCGTTCCGAGTAATCGTAGGCGGTGGTAGCGGCGGTGCCGAAGGGATCATCCACCAAAGGCCTCTGCAACTCGTCGGGGATCACACCGAGTTCGTAACGCCCCATGTGCACCAGAGCGTCAATGCCGGCTTCAATGCCCACCCGATAGGGTGTTGCGGCAAACTCGCCGTAGGTGACGAGGCCCATCTGGTGAGCGTGGGCGATGATCCATTGGGTGTTGGCTGCGGTGAGGTTGGGTCCTAGCCACAGCACCTTGGTGCCGAGCTTGGCGGTGTCGGTCATCTGCCGCAGGGTGTCGTCGGGACTGAGTTCGACGGGGCGCGTGCTCTCGCGCAGTTTGGCCGACCAACTGTCGCGGCCGATGAGCAGACTCCAGTCATCGGTGGTCCCGATGGAGTCGAGCAGATAAAGATGAGGGGTGGGATTGGCGTTGAAGTCGATGTGACCGCGGCGGCTATCGGCGCTGGCCACCACGGTGGTTACGCCCATGTACAGGTTGGCGTTGGCTTCACCCTGGCTGCTCATGCCGGCGAACCCATCGACGAAGCCGGGCAGGATGTACTTGCCGGTGCAATCGATGACGCGAGCGCCTTTAGGAATCGGCAGCGAGGCCCGTGGGCCGACGTCGGTGATGCGCCCGTTCTGCACGATGACGATGGCATCGCTCAGATCGGCAGCGGAGTGTCCCCAGTTGGAGACATCCACGACCGTGCCTCCGGCGAGTACGAGGGGCGCGGGAGGTGTCTGCGCCCAGCTTAGAACTCCGCCGAGAATCAGACTGAGAGCCCACCATCCAAAAAAGCGGAAGTGTCGCATAAAGGAAAGCAGTCTCTGAGGATTGTCGCACAGCGATCCGGGCTGGCTCCATCTCCCGTCTCATCCCGGGGCACTGGAGGCGGTGGCGAAGCTGGACTTGGGAGACCTGAGCGGACGGCAAAAATGACCGCTTGACAAAACAAACATGTGTAGTAGAAAGTATGACGCATGTAGGAGGTGAAGGTGGCTGATCCCAAGCTCTCCAAGCTCGAGTACGAAATCATGAACGTCCTGTGGGATCGCGGCGATTGCTCGATTCGCGACCTGCAGGAGGCCTTTCCGGCGCGCAAGCGGCCTGCGTACACCACCATTCAGACCACGGTCTACCGCATGGAAGCCAAGGACGTGGTGCGGCGGGTGCGCAAGGTGGGCAACTTCCACATCTTTGCGGCGGCGATCTCGCGGGTGGCAGCGCAACGCCGGCTGATCGACGATCTGCTGGCGCTGTTTGGAGGCAAGACTCAGCCGGTGATGGCGCACCTGATCGAGTCGGGCAAGCTGACCCTCGATGACGTGCGCGAGGCCGAGCGTGCTTTGAAGAATCTGGAGAGGAAGGTCAAGCCATGAACATGCCTGCCGGTCACGACCTTCTACGACTGGCCACCGATCATGTGTGGCAATCCACTTGGTGTGGGGCAGCTGCTTCCGGGCTGGCCTGGGTGGTGCGTAAGGGCGAGGCGCGCATCCGTCATGGACTCTGGCTTGCGGCATCGCTCAAGTTTCTGGTTCCGTTCGCACTCTTGTCGTGGATCGGTCAGCAGTTTGGATTTCGGCATGGCAGCATTCTTCCGCAAACGGCGCAGGTCGATCTGATTCTTCAGGTGGGACAAGCTCTGAGCGTCCCGGGTGCTGTCGTGGCGGCGCATGGTCCGGCAGAGCACTGGTTCGGCTGGTTGGTTTTGATTGCGGGGCTATGGGGCGCGGGCGCCATCACCGTGCTGAGTTCCTGGCTGCTGCAATGGCGCCGCGTGCATGCGCTGGCCGGTTGCGCCGAGGGCGTGGCGGAAGGGCGTGAAGCGAACGCGCTGCGCCAGGCCGAGCGGGCGATGAGGTGCAAGCGGCCGGTGGTCCTGCGGGTCTCGCGCAAGTGCATGGAGCCGGGTATCTACGGCATGTTTCGTCCGGTGTTGTTGTGGCCGGAGGGTATATCGGCGCACCTGGACGATGCACAGCTGGCCGCGATTATGGCGCACGAGGTGTGTCATGTCGTGCGGCGCGACAACTTGCTGGCTGCGCTGCACATGGTCGTCGAGATGCTGTTCTGGTTTCATCCGCTGGTGTGGTGGATGGGAGCACGGCTGGTGGAAGAACGTGAGCGGGCGTGCGATGAAGCAGTACTCAACATGGGCAACGATCCTGGGCAGTACGCGGAGGGCATCCTCAAGGCCTGCCGGTTCTGCATGGAATCACCGTTGGCCTGTGTCTCGGGAGTTTCCGGATCCGATCTCAAACGAAGGATGGTACGTATCATGAATGCAGGTACAGTTCCCCTCAGCCGGAGCTGCAAGTGGCTCCTCGCCTCAACCGCAGTAGCAGCCATCGCCGTACCCATTGCAATTGGGGCTTGGCGGCCCCAGCCGGTGCAGGCAGATTCCTCTGCGGATGCCGCTCCCCCTTCCGCCAAGTTCGATTCCGCATCGCTGACGCCGAGCACGTCCGGCTCAAACGGCAACTTTCTGTTGATGGTGCACGACAACGAATTTGTCGATAAAGGCGCCACGGTGAAAGATCTCATTGCGGTGGCATTTGGCGTGACACCGGACCGCATTGTGGGCGGACCCGATTGGGTAGGCACGCAGCATTTCGATTTCGAAGCGCATTGGACCCCGACGGCCGCGACCACGTCCTCTGTTCCTCCTCCACCGTCCACGTCCTTCATGGCACAGCGGCAGGGCGGTTCGGATCAGCTTGCTCTGCCGCCTTCGATTCCAGCGAGCGGCGTGCTGCAGGCGATGATGAGAAATTACCTGGCGGAGCATTTGAATCTGAAGGTGAAGGCCGATACTTCGGTGTTGCCGGTGTACGAACTGACGGTGGCCAATGGAGGCGCAAAGCTTGCACCGGCCAATCACGCAGACCTGCCGCCCGATGCGCACGGAGTTGCTCTCACACAGGTGAGAGCCGATGTCTCCGATGCCCAGCAGCGCTTCGTGATCAACGGCGCTCCGGCAAGGGCGCTTGTGAATTTGTTGTCGACGCAGCTAGGCCGGCAGGTGGTGGACAAGACCGGGCTGGCGGGACGCTACGATATTCAGCTCTCGCTGCCAAATCAGGCCAGTTCGGAGCAGGTGGCCACCGCCCTGCGCGATCAGCTTGGTCTGGATCTTCAGTCCAGCAACGAACCTATGAAGGTCTTTGCTATCGACCAGATCCAGACCAAGCTGATCG
>CBJOJD010000013.1:0-35134 GCA_966443485.1 uncultured bacterium
CAGCTCGCAGATAGTCCAGCGGCTCGACTGCCTCTCCACCCCTCGCGTCCATTTCGCGAAGAGACTGCTCAATCAACTCGCGCAAGCTCCGAGACGCCACTGGACGCCTCCCAGGATCGCTCGTGCCTCTTGGAACCTTATTAAGCCTTGCAGCAAGGGCGGCAAGCGCCGGGGCAACAACGATACCTGCCCGCTCCAACAAAGCAGTAGCAGGAGATTCATCATCAAGCAACACGTACAGCAGGTGTTCCGGTGCTATGGTTGCGTGCTTGCGTTCTTCTGCAAAGAGCCTCGCATGATCCAGCGCGCATTCCAACTCGGTAGAGAGCTTTTCCAGCACAATTGCCATGCGATTTCTCTCCTATTCCAGACGTCGCCGGCGGGGCGCAGCAGCCTGACTGTCATTCGATCTGGATGGTTCTTGGGACTCCCGCGTACTCCACGGTGTTTGAGATCTGAAAGACTCCGGTTGCAATGGTGGGCGAAATGGCCGCGCCGGCGCGCTGCCATGATTGACAAGGCCCACGTCTTCGCGCCGTTTCGCCTGTCCGCTCGGACGCAGCGTCGCATCCATTTCATCAGTGGGCAGCTTCTCTCCCTGAGCCTGGTCGGCATAGAATCGATGACGTGTGAAGAGCAGGGCAGTTTTCACGTTACAGTGGGCAGGGACCGATACGCGCAGATCAGTCACAGTTGCAACGTCGGGTGCTTCGAAATCGAATTCCACATTTCTCTGCCCATCACAATGAACCTGAGCTATCCCGTGAATGGGTGTGCGCCCCAACCCACTTCCCTCATTGATTCGAATTTCAAGTGGCACTCGAGTGTCCGCAACGTACTCATGCCCAGTTTCGGCGCTCACAATGATGCGATACCTTTCGCGGCCTTCCAATCGTATTCCCGCGAAATGGAACGTCATTTCATCGCCGAATCCTTGCAGACGGGCTGGCTTCGCGGCCAATTTATACAGTGCACTTCCGCCCCTATCGAAAAGAAAATTGAGTGACTCCAATGCAGGGCTGACCCGAAAGTCGATATATTTGCCTTCCAGTGCGCGCTCCAGCATTCGCAGATTTTCGAGAGAACTCTGCGACCAACGGACTTCCACGCCCAGATCGTCCTCCACACGCCATCGGCGCGGACTCTTCAACATCTGCCTCTGTTTACTCAGCAGAGGAACAAACTCTGTTTCACCGGCATTTCTCAAGGCGTCGAAGTACTGTTGCACGGGCGGGCTCAGATCAAGATTGACCGCGGCCCCCTGCACAAACATGCGAAGGTTGCTGAAGAAATGCGTGGGGGATTGCACGGGGTCTAGACAGCTAGAGAGACAGGCTTCGATTGACGGGATCATCCTCTTCACAAATTCCAACGTATCCCGGTCGAGAGCAACGTCAATGCCCCGCTCTCGTGTCAGCTCGATATACTCCTGCATTGCTCTGTGTAGTTCTATGAAGCGGCCGGAAAGGGCAGTAAGCTGTTCCAGGATGCGCCGCCATGCCGCGGTCAGTTCACTATAGGCGGTCAGGTTCGTGCAAGGTGGGATGAAGTTGGGATCTCTTTCGTAGGTGATACTGCTTTCAGATCGGCGGAGGAGCGCCACCGCGATTGCATGTTCAGCTTCATCGCCATGCGGCTGCAAGGTGATTCGGTATGCACGGATCCGCTCACTCTGGATCTGCGGATTGAATTCGTCGCAGGGGCCATCTAACGCCGTATAGGCGTGTGGTGTTGCGACAATATATATGCGCGCCTGCCCCACACCTTCCAAATCGGCTTTGTTGAACTCCGAGTGGAGCGGATGATCCGCCCCAATCTCAACAGGAGTGCCCGCTGCACTCAAGCCTCGACACTGCGATATCGAAATACGCAGCGTGTGCTCATCTTCGGAAATCGCAATCACCGGATCGTGCCGCACCGCACCAAACTCACTCTCCGGCAGGCGCGGCCCTCCACCAATTAGCCCGAAGCCGTTGTGCGCATAGCGCAGTGTCCACAGCATAGACGCTTCATAGAAGCGCTCCTGGCGCAAAAAGTGCTCCGGCGCAACCAGCATGCCGAATTCCCAGTTGACCGCATTGTGACGGACATCGTTTGGATTCATGCGCGCGTTCCTTTGCCGAGGTGGAAATTGAGACCGATGCAACTGTTCTGCGATGCGATTCCCAATCGAGGAGCCTGGCGCATATCTTCAATCAGCCAGACGCTTGACCATTTCTGGTAGGCGCTCATGCCCAATTCCATGGTCCTTTGAAGTAGCATCTTTTGCCGCTCGGTTTGAAAGGCGCGGTAGGTCTCGAGCGATACTGGCCCCACCTCGATGCACAGGGAGCCGGCTTCAGCTTGGCGATCTCCTGCAATCAAGTCGCACCCGAGCCGGCTCGCCTGGATACCAAGTGCCGACCGCATGGCCGGTTCCAGGCGGCGCCACTCTTCCTGGTACTTGAAGCCATGGATCGGCAATCCGAGAAGCGCCAGAAACAGCAGCCGAACTCCTACTTCGCGTCCCGCAACGCGCGCCAGGGTCGGAGCAACTAGAGCGAGAGGATATAGCAACGTGTCGGGCAAGTTCTCGGAATCCAGACCGAAGAGCGCTATCCAACGCCTGCAGGCTGCATGCTTTTCCGGCCCGATGTTAAACAGAGGAAATCCAGCACGGAACTTCTGCGCGGCCTTTTGCAGTGGGTCGTCGAAGATTCCGCAGAGTTCACGCGTGCCAATTTCCGCCTCTCCGCCAGATTCCCGCATCGGCATTGGTAAGGTATCGAACAAGCTAAACCCCGAGATCCACAAAGTCACAGCTGTAGAGGGATTGAGAGGAGCACCCGGAGCCGGACTTTGTCGTACGATCTCAAGCGGACGCCGCCCTGGGCCCGACATCTGCAGAGTGAGCCTGGATTCGGCGATTCCCAGAGCATCCAGTACATCAATAGCCGAATCGATCGTGTGGGAGAACTCTGCAGTGCGGCCAGTGAAGTCCGGCATCACAGGATATTGCTGCGGCAATGATAACGACGTCATGTCCATGCTAGTTCCACACTCACATCAATATCGAGGGGCACACGTTCTGCGAGAAAGCGCTGCAGATCGGTCAGCAGAACACGCGCTTCTTCCTCTGGCGCTGTAAACCGTTCTCGCTGTGCCATAACAGTAATGCGATGCAGACGCCGCAAACCTCGCGCTGTACGCTCAAGGATCGGGCGCACGCCAATGTCCGTAATTCGGCGATCAAAAGAGCGAATCGCGACATCGAGATCCGCTCGGGTAATCAGCCGTTGGCGCGAAAGCATCACTTCAGAAAATCTTCGCTGTCCGGCATGAAGAACCTCGCCGTCAGAACCACCGGCGGCAGCGGTGATGTTCTCAACTGAGATATCCCGGACTGGGGCGCCGGCAAAGCTTCGTAGCCGCGCAACACTCACCTGGTTGCCGGCCGCTCCGGCCGTCATCCATAACCGCACATTGGCATAGGTGTCGTCGGCGCCGTCTGCGAGCTTTCCTGGAAACAGGCTCAAGTGTCCCTGGTGTAGCCTGTATCGTCCGGTGCCGGGGCGAACGGAGGGATGAAACTCGGGCAGATAACTCTTTCCACTCTCACCTGTAATTGAGAGCGGCACTACCACAAATGATCTACCTCCTGCCTCTCGGCTAATCGGAATGGTCGTGCCATTCTCTGCAAATCTGATGGTCTGATTGACGCACTCGACATTGGAGGCGGTCTGCGCATGGAGATGCACGGCAGTCAAGGCGGTATGCAATGGTTCCACTCTTGGATCAAGCTGGATTCGTAGCCAGGCCCGCGGCCGCACAAAGAACACAGCACGATCAAAGATTGCGTGGATCGGTCCATCGAAGCCGCTGGGCAGTTCGCATACAAATTGGCGCTGCGGAGGAATGGACGGCAATACGAAGCATCTGCCACCCCAGAAGCCGCCGGGCAGTTTCGGCATTTCCACTTCTTCCCCGGTCTCCGTGGGCGTGTCAGCCTGCAGCCACTGCAATCTATGTTGGCCCGCATTGATCGAGACCGGCCGGAGCACTCCGGTGGCTTCAAACCGTCCTTGAGCCGAAGCAAGGGACCAGTTCTCGTGCTCCAGTTGAGAATTCAGCAATGTTGCATCTGGGTCAGTCTGCAGAAAGATTCCATGGCGCGACAGATGCATATCGGTTAGATTCTCGATCGCTATATAGATTGCCGGACAGGGGCCGAGTTCAGCTGGCACGGGGCCGAAGGACGGGCCGGCGCGAAGACAATCAGCCGGAAGCTCACTGCTGCTCAGGACTCGAAGCTGGCCCGGAGTCCCTGACGATTCCCGAGTATCTCCAGAGTAGGGCTGATACACAAATATGGCCGCGATCCGCGCGGAAGAAATTGAGATTCCGTAATCCGCGGAAAATGTTATGCGGCCTCCGCTCTCTGGCTCCCCTACGAATGCGGTACCCGATCGAATATGCGCCGGTTCACCCTCGCAGTTGTAGCGCACCACCAATTGTGCTGGATGCGCCAAGCGGCGCTCGATTCCAAGCCCCTGCATGAGTTCATCCAGCAGCATTGCCTTCAACCGTTCAGTATCTGAAGACATCGCATGAATTTGTGACGCAAGGCTGCGAAAGAGAACGGACAGAACCGGATCGATGACATTCGACGCCACGCCGTACTCCCGCAAGTATCGGCGGAAGTCGTCACGCAGTTTTAGGTCGATTTCGGCAACACTTGAATTCATAAGGCGTACTTGACTGTTCGATCTGTATCGACCTCACGCAGTATGAGCGTCGCACCGCCATCGGTTTTGAGCTGATTCCAACCACGTTGCTTCTCGAGACCACTCGCGCTGGATCCTGCAGTTGTCTCGAATACCAACGATTCAACACGATATCGCAGGAGCCCAAGATCAGCGAGCACCGCGTTTATATCCTTCAACGTCGTCTCAGCGAGGCGGGTGCGTTGATCATGCGTAAGCCCACTTTTCGAAGCGTCTAAAAAGAATTCGTTAAATCCAAACAACGGATGCCCACACCAAGAGCCTCGCGGTGTCCTAGCCATAATTTCCAGAAGCATGAAATATGATTCCCGCTCATTTGTGGTCTCGAACATACCACGTTCAAAACGGATGGGAAACGCGAGTGAAGGGTTCGCGGCTCGTGCGACATCATCTGCAGGGTACAATTCCATTTCTCCTGATGGAGACATTCTGCGAGCGTGCCCGCGGGATTCCGCGGGCGATGCCCTGTGATTTCGGACTTAGTTGCCCATCGTGATGTCTTTGAAGTTTTGCTGGTTCATGGCCGGTTCCAACTCAAGCGTCAACAAATGATTGACAGTTGAAAAGCTGCTGGAGTCGACGTTTCCGTCGGGTGTGGACGTGGGCAAGGGGTTACCGGTTTCAAAGCGGCTGATCCAACCTTTGAACTTATAACTGCATAATGCGTCGCGCTTGGAATCATCTTTCCAGTACTCGATCTTCATATCCACGATTTTGTCGCGGGTGACGACATTGGCGAGGCCGAACAGGCGCTGAAGCGTGGAGTTTGGCATATTGGTGTCGTCATGAAAGTCGACATAGACTCTGATTGCAGTTGATAAGGTACCCATTTCCGGCATACCTGCGCGATCCTTCAATGTCGCAAACCGAACAGAGCTGGCAATGGCATCGAATTTGTTGCCGTCAACGGTTACAGTGCTGCGCAACGGACTCGACATGTCGGGCGTCCTCCTCTTCTCTTCACCGATGGTGTTTTCTGGTTGAAGTCTTGGTCTTGTGTGCACACGCCTTCGCAGAAGGCCGCGTATGCGATCGATCCACATGCCCGCGCTCTCCCGAATCCAGGGTTATGCACCTAGCGACCTGCGGGGTCGTGCTTTGCTCCCTCTGAAGCAAACTCCGGTGTATCGATCTTCAGCTTGAAGCTTTCTCCCGGTCCAGCAGGCATGATCTCCAGCTTCAAGTCGCAAATTCCCTGCATGCGCTTATTTGCGTCGCGATCGATCTCCAACTTGTAGTCGAGAAGCGTGCCGGCTTCTACTTGTTCCTGTAACATCCGCGCAATTGGCTTTTCGATGGCTTCATCCATGAACTCTCTGGTAAGCACCTGGCCTGCAACCTGCAGCAGATAGTGTCGGCAGCAGCGCTCGACATAGCGAATGATTCGGTAGGAGGTGAAGAACTTGTATACGCCATACGGATCGTCAGCGAGCGTTCTGCATCCGAAAAAGCACAACTTATTGTCGGCGTCGCGAATAACTGGAATCAGCTGACGCTCCATGCTGATGTGTTCCATTTCGCTGATCAAGGGCTCGATGCGCGCCTTTTCTGGACCGCTCACCTGACCGAAACGCGAACCGACTGGCCCTTGTGCCATCCCTGCACTATCGTCGGTGCGGGCCACAGCGCCGGCGAATGCCAGCGAGGGCGGTCCATACAGATCGTCGCCACCATCGAGGCTCTTTTCGAACCAGTGTTTTGGCCGCAGTTGAAGATATCCCATCACCACTACATCCGCTGCCGCGCGATCTTCCGGCCGCTTCAGGAATTCATACTTTCCTCCGGGCCGAAAGTTCCGCTCGACGTTCTGGAACGATCTCTCGTCATCGATGTCGGTAATGAGCAGAATCCCCCATTGATTGGCGATGCTTTCCAACCGTTCACGCACCTGCTGGTTAACCCATCCGGGAACGACAAGATTGCAGATGTCATCGCGAAAGTTGAAATTATCGTTTCTCTTTTTGCAGAAGTGTTCTATCGCGGCGACCGTCATGCTATACACGCCGGTCATGTGACGAGGGTCGGCATTCCAAACGAAGAGCTCAACCGGCTTTCTCAATTTGCCATCGTAGACCTTCGTATTGTCGAAGAACGTCTGCAATTGACGATAGCTTCGTTCAATAGGGCGGATCTGTTCAAAGACTTGCTCCAGCAGCTGATCGCGGATCTCTTCTGCCTGATCAATTTGGGTTTGCAGCTTTTCGAGGGTGGCTTCAAAGTTATCCGCCTCGCTCAACAGCGACGTAATGTCTGTAAGTTGATTCAGGAACTCACGCGCGCTCTGGGCAGTAAAGATGGAGGTAATCGGTCGATTCTCATCGATCAGGCCGGGATGCAAATCTGCGAAGATCTCCAGAAGAACCTCACGTGCAGGCGCGTCGCCCAAGATCTCGCTGGTGGATTTCGTGAGTGTCTCCATTTACTTCTCCTCTTCAACCACTTTGTCGAGTTCATCCCGTAGTTCGGCCAATGCCGCGATGATTTGCCTGCGTTGCTCTGGATTGCTCCAGGCACGGCGCACGGCAGGTAATTTCCAGCGGTCCTTGAGCCGATAAAGCAGGTCGATGTTGTTCTTCAGGTCCGCGAGATCATTGCGAAGGTACGCTACGGAGCCATCTTCCGCACGGACGTCCTGGCGGGCCATTACGTTCGTGGGTTCAAAGTCCTTGATGCTGCGAAACAGGAGGTCGGCCTGAAATTCCGTTTCATTCGGTCCCGCTACTCCTCGGAACTGCAATTTGGGACTGAATTTCTGGAAGGCGTCCTGTACGGATTCGATCATCTCGGGTTCTTCATTTTCGCTGCGGACTTCGCGCTCAACCCGATCCAATGTCATGGGCATTGTCACTGCGCAGGTGCTGGTCGGAACCTTGCGAATTGCAGGACGTACGCCTTGTCGCTTCACTTCGATAATCGGCATAGAACTCCTTCCTTAACTCACGCGCGTTTTACCGGGATCAAACCCCGGCATAGCCTGAACGATTGTTCGCTCAGCAGGACTGCGCACCGCGGCGCGTGCCCCGCGACCCGCTGGTTCAAACCCCGGAGGTGCCTGCCGGATGACCGGCTGATGATCACGTTGAGCTGCAGCATCCTGACCTGGCCAGTACTCGGGACGCAGTGGCCTCGCCGAGCGGCTGTCATATCGCTCAGGCCATATCAGGCGCGGAAGCCCTGACCACAACAGCGCCAGAACCGACGCGAAGCCCGCAAATGTAAGCAACGGCCGCACAAATAACAGCCATGTTCCCGGCTCGACGTGAGAACTTTTCAAAAACGCTCGCTGCTCAGCCTCGCCTGCTTCGCCTTCAAAGGCAGGAGTCGCAACCGGTGGTGCAACCCATAAAGCTTGCCGATCTTCCACCAACGTGGAGCCATCTAGCAGGTCCATCCGAGCACGGAAGTGCACGACGCGACCCGCCAGCAATGCACGCGACCCGAAAGACCGTGGCGCCTGAAGCGTGACTACCATGCTGCCGCCTTGCGGTGGCCGCTCCGGCTGAAATGCTTTATGCAGAGCGTCGACATTCGTCGTGATTAAGGGCGGGCGAGTGCCCAGCCGCGTCATGGCGAACTCATCGATCGACTGCCGATTGCCGATTCCGATTGGCAATACATCCACGCCTGATTGCTGCACGGCGGATGCCGCCACCGCCAATCCGGCTTCCCCGGAAAGCAAGCCCTTATCATCGCCATTCTGCGGTTGAACATCGTTGGTTCCGTCAGTCAGCAGAATGAGACGTACGAGTGCTTCCTTGACATGCGGCTGGCGTTGAAGTGTATCTACGGCGGCGCGCACCGCAGAGTAAAGCGCGGTGTTGTTGTGCGCTTCAGGACGCGGCAGCGCATCCAGCTCAGATTGAGCTGCCGCTCGCGTGTTCACAAAATGCGCATTCGCTATCGTCTTCTCAACGTCGCGACTCGCAAATGGAACGATTGCTACCAAGTCCCGAACATCCGAAAGGCCCTTTAGGTATTCCGCCGCAGCATCTTTCGCCGCATCGAATCTCGATTGACCCTCGAGGTCAGTTCTCAGCATGCTGCCGCTGACGTCGAAGAGAATGAGCGTAATCTGCGGCTGCGCCACTGCAGAAGATGTGTCCAGACTTGCGGCATAGAACGGCTTAACCGCCTCTCCGTCCACCTGAACGTCGATGTGGGACGGCAACTGATCGGAGGAAGGAAGCTGCAGCTTGATCGGCTTTGCCGATTCATCGACAAAATCGAACTTCATACGAAAGCACGTCTCGCCGCTCCCCGGTTCACATTCGATCAGCATCGGCTTGGTTAAAAAGTCGAGCGACACTGATTGGGCGCACGCGTGCAGCGGCCACGCGACTAGAACCACGGGCACAAGTGCGGCATTGGCGAGAAGCCCTTTCATCCTCGCCGCTCCCGTCCGGCCTTCTTTGCAACGAACATGAGTGTGGTACGCCCGACGATCACGAGCGCTTGGTCGTGCAGCTCACACGGAGAGGTGATGGACCGGTTGTGAGCCTTAAGGACAAACCGCCGCAGGCCCGCTTCAGACATCGCATCTGGATGCCGGGTCACGAAGAACCTGCCATCCTTCCCGTAGATTCGAGCGTGACGAGGCGCCACCGAAGCATCAGGAAGATAGATATCGATTTCTCTTCCATACGTCGATTTCGAAAAGTCTGCGCTCTGGCTACCCAGCACATAGCTGTCGCCATCCTGGATTGGCCACTCTTTCGTCTTGAGTTTGCTGATTGCGCGCTGATCGCCGCTATTCACAAAACGCAAGATGCCATCCCTCAGCAAAACAGGAGCGAACGAGATTCCGAAACTAATTCCGGCGCCGGTGAGAACAAAGGCGCTTGCTTGCGATACATCGGGAATCCACTGACTCAGAGTGGCGAACATCACTCCGCCGAGAAAGCCGCCGCACATCCCGCCAATCAACCCGTGCCCCACACGCGCGCGGTTTACTGACATCCAGCGCGCGCCGAGTCCTGTACCGATCAACCCGCCGCTCGCCATCCAGCCCAGTACCGTTCCCAACGGCAGCGCTGCAGGTAGAGCCTCGCGCAGAGGTAAGTGCAACGCTCCCGAGAGCAGCCCCGTGACGAGTCCGATGGCAGCGCCCATGGCTACCCAGCGAGCTTGCACGCGGCTGCCGGCCCACTTTTCATCACACGCCACCGTAAAGCCACCAATGAAGGCGCCCATGAGAGCTGCGGCAATGATGGTCGGTACTGATGCGAGAGATCCCGGCGGTACAAGCAGAACAACGAGCGCCTGTGAAGCCCACGCAAGCAATCCGGCAGCCCCTCCGGCGAGGGACATGAAATACAGCGTCTGGTTAATCGTCATGCAGAAGTCGGAATCCAGGGGAAACGCAGCTCGATGCTGCGCGGAAATCAGGTTTTGCGCACAAGGCGCACTTCACATGCCTGTTGTGCATTGTCACTATTTGCGAGCGAACAAAAGTATCCAATCTTCCGCTTTCTGCTCCAAAACAGCGGAATTGTGAGAACCGCTGGCTTATGTAACAGAGGCGGATTCACGCGGTTTGTATACTGAGCTCGTTCGGGCCTCCTGAAGGCAAATGCCGGAGAATGTTGCGTGTTTCAACGGGTCCTGATTGCGGGCATCGGAGCGTTAGGCTCTGAAGTTGCAAAGAATCTCGGGCTTCTCGGTTGCAAGTCAGTCTATCTGGCTGATGCTGACGCCATCGAACCACGCAATGTTGGGCGTTCTTTGTTCACCACTGCACCAACAACGATTGGCCGAACAAAGATCGCGCAAGCTTTGGAGAAACTAAGGACTTGGTTTCCACTAACGCAGTGGAATGGAGTTCCGCTGGAGATCGCCGATCTTGCCCCTGAGGACATTTCCAAGGCCGAGGTTCTTTTCAGCTGTGTTGACACAGACTTGGCGCGGACGGAAATCGCTGCGCTTTCTGTGCGATATAAGGTACCGGTATGCGATGGTGGGCTAGGCGGAACAAGCACGCGTGTTGGACGCGTATCATGGTTTCCCGCTAAGCAATCATCCGCGTGCTTCGCTTGCCTTCTCGCGGCAAGCCGCAGAGCGGCGCTTCTAAGCCTGTGGGAATCGGATGTGCACGCCTGCTGGGCTCGTAGCCTCTCAGGAGATAACACCGGTTGGACAACCACACCCGGCATGGCATCGATTGTCGCCGGTCTTCAGGTGGAGACTGCAGCGTCTGGGATGGAGAAACGCCACGTAGAGTCATATTCACTTCAATTGGATCTCGATCGAGCGACGGCTATCGAGAAAGTCGATCATCGGCAAAGTATCAGCTGCCCGTTTCATGAAGAGATATCTGGCGAACTCTTCCCCATTTGCACGCTTGCTGCCTGCAACGCTTGTGGAAACCACTATTCTCCGAACGTTCGCATAGGCTGGTTGCGACGGTGGAGCTCATGTCCGTTCTGTGGCAGCCGTGACCTTCTCGTTCGGCAGAGCCTGTCAAGAGAGCCGATGGGGTGGCAATCGTGACTGCACGAACATTTGCGCTTCTTGCTGCTCTCGGGCTCCTGGCCGCCATCGGACAGGTGGTGGGCTTGAATTGGGGTCCCGCAGGTGAAGTGGCGGGCAGTGTGTTTGCCGGAACCATCACACTGCTCGGTTGGCGGTTGTTTGCGCCCGAGTTTCACAAGGTGTATCTGCTTCCTATCGCCGCGATTGCTGCAAGCCTAGTGGGGATGCTCCTGGGGGTCGCAGGCTCGACGCTAGATCCTGCACAAGCGAGGTGGGCTATCGCATTCTTGGCCGCACTTCCAACGGGACTCCCAGTGCTATGGCTACGAGTGCGGGGACCACGATGCCATTTCTGCCGACACGCCCTGCGCCGGATACTCTCGTTTTCCTGCCCGCGATGCGATCTGATTGCGTGCGAGCATTGCTGGGATTTCGATCGGGGGAGATGCCATTTGTGCGCAGCCAATCAGGCACTCCTGTTTCCGGTGGATTCCGCATGGTGGGAGAGGCGTTTCGGTTCTCAAGTCTATGAGGGCAGGTGTGCTCTTTGTCTGCGTACACCCGATTGGAGAGCGTCGCATTGGGCTTGCCCGTCCTGTGGGCATACTCACTGCCGCTCATGCTGGGACGACAACAATGGGCAGTGCAGCCGCTGTGCCTGGAGTTTTGCGAGTACACCGGCGAACGCAGCGGAATACCCGGCTGCAGGCTCTGAGCAAAGTGACTGGCTGGAAGAAGAGGAGGAGCGGAGTGCCCAAATACCAGATGCTGTTCGACACAGTTCGCGCTGAAAAGAAGTTTACAGTCGATATCGATGAGCAGGAAACGCTGGATGCCACCCTCGACGAAATTCTTTTTGAATTAAGAGAGCGTGGCGAGTATCTGAAGGGCGAAGGGCAACCGCAGGTGGTGTGGAATGGGACCTCGCTGGATTTCTCCTTGCCGCTGCCCGAACAAGGCGTCCGCGCCAATGACATTCTGCGCGTCTCAACGATTGTGCTCAATGGATAGCCTGCGCGTACGCCGCATCAACGCTGAATGGAAACTCCTCGCAGCCTTGGCTGAAGCCAATCCAGGCTCTTTTTCTGCAATCAGCCGTGAGGACGATGGGGTCCATATCGTAATGCGACAATCGCCTTCGTGGATTGCGACTTCCGGCGGGCCTCGGGTCCATACGGAACACGCTTTGCGGTTCGTCTACCCCCGCTTTTATCCGGCTTTACCTCTGGAAGTATATTTCGCGCACCCCATCCTGCATGTCAATGTCGATCCAACCACAGGATTTGCTTGTTTGTGGCGCACTCACCGTCCAAGCCAAACGATTATCGACGCAATCCTGGTGATTCGGTCGATTATGTCGCACAGGACGGCGAACTTGGATCCAATTCATCGCATGCGCACAGACGTTCTCGAACTACCAGACGAGTTGTCTGAGCTTCCCATGCCGACCCTTATGATTCCTGAGAGCTGCCGCATCTCTTCGTTTCATCCGCGTTCCGGCCGGCAGCGCCTGGGGACGGAGCTAATGGCAAGCACGACGGGCGAGTAACATTGCGCTTCTTAATCCTCAGCGATATACACGGCAATTGGGAGGCGCTCTGCGCAGTTGCGCGCGACGCGCTACCGCGCAACGTCGAAGCGATTCTCTGCCTGGGCGACATTGTCGGCTATGGTCCCAATCCGAATGAAGTATCTGCCTGGGTGCGCACGCATGCGGATGTGGTGATTCGCGGGAATCACGACAAAGCCTGTTCCGGCTTGACTCCGTTCAGCTCATTCAACACCGCTGCGCAGTGCTCCTCCCAGTGGACCAGGCAGGAACTTCAGAATGATCATGTGCAATGGCTTCGTGGACTCGACCGCGGACCGGTCCTGGTTGAGGATTTCGACCTGGTGCACGGCGCTCCAGACGACGAAGATCGCTATATCTTTCATGAGCATGAAGCGGAGATCGGATTGCGCCATGCCGAGCAGCCACTCACATTTTTCGGACACACTCATGTTCAGGGAGGATTTGTAGCCGAGCGCTCGCGCGGCGGCTTCGACATCTTTCGCCTGAATCAAGTGCCACGCCAGATCGCAATTCTTCCAGACAGACTCTATCTCCTCAATCCAGGAGCTGTCGGTCAGCCGCGAGATGGCGATCCGCGAGCTGCATACTGCATTTACGACTCAACCAGGAGAGTGGTTGAATTCCGTCGCGTTGAATACGATATTCGCTCCGCTCAGGAACAGCTTCTGGCAGTGGGACTTCCGGAAGAGTTAGCTTATCGCCTGGCGACCGGAGATTGACGCCCGACTCTCTTGCGATTCATGTCCAGGAAACCGTTCATGGCTTCAGCAACTTCATTGAATCCCGTTTGGCTGGTAGCACCAGTCAGGTCCTCGGCAGGTTTATCAGTGAGACTAACGTAGAGAAACCGGCTAACGTCCGAGATTCCAACCCTAATATCGCGCACCTCAGAGAACGGATACTCTTTTGCGCTGATGGAAAACGAGAAAAGCGTCCTTTGCACATTCACGGTGCCATTGTCCGCCGAAAGAATGATCTGCGTTTTCACCTGCCCGATGACGCCCAGCACCACGAACGGAACTGCAATCACAATGGGGATCAGCCAGGTCAACCGCAGAGCAGGTTGCACAGGCTGCTCGACCTTTTTCCACAAAGAAATGAGCACCCCGTAGCCCACGGCAAGGCACAGCAGACTGACAATCCATATCCAACCGAATGAATTCGAATTGACAGGGGGAACGACGACCACCATTTGATGTGCAGTTTGTGACGAGACATAGAGGTCTGTCGGGTATCCAGCCATTTGCTCACTCCGCTAGTGTCCAGACCGGTTGGGTTTCGCGGTCCATTTGTTTGTAGCCGAGTCTTTCGATGATCTCTGCCAAGGGTTGTGCCGACACAATCAGAATACCGCCGTCTTCTGGACTCTCCCGTATATAGACGTCTATACCTCGCAGTACGTTCGTAGTAAAGGTCTCAATCGGCTTGGTAAGGGCTGCCTTTCCAACGAGCGGAACGTACCAGGGGAATATCCGAAATACACGATCTTGGATAAAGCCTAAGAACAGTTCTTTCAAATTCTGCAGCAACACTGCGCCTTCCCGTTGGCTGATCAATTGCAACCCGCAGCCTGTGCCCAACATGGTGCTCATTGCGTCTAATCTGGCATTTGCATGAGCTGTCACCCGGAACACAGAGTTCAGCAATGGGCCTCTGCTGGAGGGCGATTCGATCTCTTCCATATCCTTCATTTGCAGCATGCGGGGTGCTGGACGATCAGGCCAAACACCCAAGCCAGTTTCCGGAGCCCAACTACGTGCTTTGCTGGCAAAAAGGCGTGTCACTTCCTGATCACGTACCTGGCCTATCTGGATGAAGCTTTCGTGAACGCACCCGAGACGGGCGATGAAATATGAAACCAGATCCTGCACAAATACTCGCACGGGATCGTAAGAGTCGGGCCGAAGTCCCAAAGGCGCTTGAACAAAGTAGTACTCAAATTGCCGGTCCCCGCCCTCGAAACTTAACTTCTTTATTGGGATATAGGGTCGAAGATCTTCCGCATGACTTTCCTGCAGCAGAGAGCGTTCGGCAGTCACCTAGTGGCCCTCCCAGTAGCGAAATCCATCACTGAGCATGCCATCCACAATGGAAGCAATCAATGAGGTCAGATCGTCTTTACAGGCCACAATGATCCCTTCGTCTTCAGGGCTCTCGTTGACATAGACATCAAACACTTCGAACCATTGGCGAATCTTCTGGTCAGTTTGCGCAAAGAAGTCCTGTGAAGCGAGCTTCGGCACGATGAACAGTATCCCCTCATATTCAAGGTCTCGTGGAATACCAACTCCAAAGACTTCCTTCGTTTTGTCGCGCAGAGGAGAAGCAAGAGCGGTGCTCTTTTCCCGCATTTTGCCAACGTCGAAGACCGACAATACCTGTTTCATTGCGGCGTGATTGCGAACGAAACCTGGAATTCGATGCGGCTGTTGAGGGTCGAAGTCATCGAGAAGAACTTTCAGACTCGGTAAGTTGCTGAGGAACTTGGGAATAATGATTTCAGTATTCGCTGCCGGTGGCGCATTGGAACGCTCGCCTTTGCTCTCTGGCTTCACGAAGAAGAAGGTGAGCCCACCATATCCCAAATATCGCTCCCGCAACGCTTCAGCATCTTTACTTAAGAACCACCATGCCTGCTGTGGTGCGTAATCGTAAGGTTTGAATTCCTTCTTCTTGCCAGCGAGCAATTTTACTTCCTGGTCTGAGGGAGGTGTAGGTTGCTTTCCCCGAGGAAGCCAGCATCGACCGAGCATGGGAGATTCTTTCATCACCGCATTTAGAAATGCCTTGCGCAGGTGCTCGTCTTCATCGACTACCTGCATCTGCATGAAGTGTTCTGCCTCCAGAGCACCGATCTCGAACAGTCGCTCGGAGAACCTGCGAAAGAATTCCAATAACCACTCTCGCTGGCCGCGCGGTGTCGATCTAAGGTTTACGGGGATCCAGAACAGTGAACAGCTGCGCATGGATTCTGCCCAGCGCCAGGGCAGAAGTTCTTTGGAGTTCACCTTCAGCATCTTCTCGCAATCACCCACGCGACCTCATCTCTACATGAACTGATTGATAGCCCAGGTAACACCGGCCTGGACTTTGGCTGGGACAGCCTGGAGGATGCCGCCAAGAAATTTGATACTTGAAGCACCCGCATGCGCGCAGTTGACAATAAACTCGCCGGAGTTAACAGCTGCTTTTGAGGTAATCCCGGCGACGCTCACGGTGAGCCCATTGATTTTATTCTTTGTTATCAGCGCTTCGTTCTTGAATCCACCACAATCAAATTTGTCCACAAAAATCGCATTCGTCGATCCGTTGATTCCGTAGTTTGCTCCGTTCACATCCAACTTGAGAATCGATCCTGAGTTATAGAGACCGGATGTGTAATCCAATTTGAGAAATTTCTGCCAGCTCCCCTTCTTATCCGCTGTGGTGAACCAGGTGTTCTTTTCTTCGTTGAGGTTCGAAGGGTGCGCGTCGATGTGGTTGTCAACCTGCTGTGTCACGCTCACATCGATTTCGGTGCGGATGGTAGGACCGATCGTCGTGTGGGTGTTTGTGCCGGCGATGTAGTACTTGTGATCAGCACCGCACGTTCGGCTATGATTTCCGACGTATTGCACCATCGACTCGGCGAGAACTTCGACGCTCGAGTTTCCCGTCACTACCTTTACGTAATTAGCACTCAGAAGTTTTGTGTAATCGCCTGTGACCTTGTTTGTCGAGCTCCCTACGATCTGCTTGCAGTAGTCTGACTGGACGATCTTGGTATACACGCCCGTGATCGTATTAGTCGATGTCCCAGTGATCGTCTTGATGTAGTCCGACGTGACGCTCTTTGAGTAAAAGCCAGTGATGGCGTTCACAGAATTGCCGGTGATGGTCTTCGTGTAATTGCAAATGACGTTCTTGCTGTAGTTCCCGGTGACGTTAATCAGAGAATTCATCAGGACATCGCGCGTGTAGTTTCCTCTGACCGTCATGCTCCGATTCATATCGACGAGGTACACCTCATTCATTTCAATCGTCACGTCCTGGTTCATGTCGACCCGCATCATGCGGTTTCTATCCACATGCAGCTGCTGATCGCCATGGATGACCGACACATCCGTGCCTGGGTATAACAATGCTCCTGTACTATTGATGTTCTGCAACGCGAGGCTGGCAAGCACGCTGACCTGCTTATCTGTCCTTGGGTCGGCAACCCGGCGAAGCACCTTTGCACTTCCGTTGAACACTCCCATGTCGTCTCCTGTCACTCGCCCACTTCACGCGACCAGTATTTGGCGTGGAAATGAATGCGTCCGTTTGGTGCGTTGAAGATGAGATCTCCATCGTCCACATTCATTACGATGGCAGGGCGTCCAGTTTCTTCGCTTCTCTCGTGGAGCACCACTTTTGCGTGTATTGGCGTGGCGATTCCGATTGATTCGGAACCTTGTTTGTCTATCAGCGAGATGCGGTGGCCGCTCTTGGTGACAATTCGCTTTACGTCGTTATTGTGCGTCTCACCACCCCAGAAGTCTTCGTTTGGAATCGCATCTGACATGTTCCACGCTGAACCGAGAATCACCGGCCTCTCTGGATCGCCTTCTTCAAAGGCCACCAGCACTTCATCTCCGACCTCCGGTCGAAAGAACAAGCCGCGGTCAGCTCCCGCATAGGGAGTAAGATGACGGATCCATGTCGTTTGTCCTTGTTCCTGCCAGTAGTACTGCACCTGCACCTGACCTTGCCGCTGGGGGTCGTCGATATTGATCACTCGCGCGGAATATATCCCAGCAATGGAAGGCCGAGCGGGATGCGGATGCGATCGATAGTTGTTCCAAGGCGTGCATCGAAACTGATTTGTGTATCCCTCGGGGGTCCAAGTATGGATAACAGCTACAATGTTGTACTTACCCTCTGCATCCACCACACCATTCACTTGAACGCTTTGCCCGGGAGACAAAGCCTCGCAACGACTGATTCCACCAGATTCCAGCCTACTTCCTATGGACCACTCAGCTTCACGCTGCAGAGACGATTGGTATTCGCCGATCGACTTCGCTCGATTCCTCCACCATTTGTATCCGGCCGTCAGCACTGATCTCGATTGCTGCTTGATAGCGCTGGCTAAGCCGCCCACTGCGCCACTTAGAGATGGATCTTGACCGACCTGTTGGAACGATTCGCTAATTGAGTTTGAGAAATCGTAATGGCAGCCATCCATAGATGCAGGACCGAGAGCGCCTCCAACGGAGAACTCGACCAGGCCATCATCCTGATCACTGCGCCATTCGAGAGTCGGTCCGACATCAGAAAATCCCGCGTCGATGTGAACACCATCATCGCTCGCCACGAGATAGAGGCCGAAGTCATCGCAGAGCCTCCATAAAAAGTGCCAATCTGTTTCTGCCCACTGGACCAGATCCAGAGAAGCTTTTGTGTCCCCTCCCGCTTTCACTGAGATGTTGCCCCCACCATCCCCTGACATCTGCTGGGCGACATTGGCAACTGCCTGTTGCCCGTAGTAGCGATACCTGGGTGCGACATCGAGCTTGTAGCTTGCACTCAGCCCTTTGATCAGAACCACAAAACGTCCCGACGTTTGGTAGATCAGTTTGGTGTCGAACACGAAGCCTACAAAGATCTTGATGCCCGTTGCAGTCGACTGCAGCAGAAGCGGCCGTCCGATCCATTGTTCGATGGGCGGACGCGTCCCTGACAGCTGCGTAAACTCAATCTCACATCGGGAGTGTCTATTAAGCTCTTTGGACACTTCGACCCTCGTCAAAGAGCCATGGCGGCCGGCAAGAGTGGATTCGAGTTCTGCTCCGTCGATAAAAGTCCTTAGTGCGATGGCCGGCACAACACCTCCGTCAGTTCACGCCTCACCGAATATGAATAAAGCTCGTGAGGGTAACAGGTCCTTTAAATCCGAACCGCCCCATATCTACGTCTTGTGGGAGATTGGTCCATTCAGCCAACTGCTTCCACCCGTGTCCATCCCCAATTGAAGTGATCACGCGGCCTGGGGCAATCTGAAACATGACCTGATATTTCAGCAATGACGCCAACGGAATTCTTGCTCCATTGGCGATCCTCTTCCCGGATACAACTGCAAACTGTTCAAAGCCTGTTCTGTCGATGGAAAAGAGCAGATAATTCTTGGAATCACGATAGTTCGCAACCCATTCCACCTTGGGCCGGGTGATCAAAAAGGCGTGCCCGATAGATCCAGAAAATACGTAGGTTCCATCGCTTGGCTGCGCAGCATAGAGACCTATATCGGTGCCTGTATGCGTAAGGGTGTGCGCATGAGAATCAGCGGTCCAGTCAGCAGCTTCCCATCCATCCATCACTGGCGCTGTGTCAGAAACCGTGATTGGAGACAGCCTCAGGTTCACGGTCATCGGGTGGGCAGATGTGACATCCACGGTTTCGGTACGATCCAGGTATCCATTTGCCCGTGCGACAATGCGATATTTGCCTTCGGCCAGAGCCAGCTGCGTACCGTTCACGCTCACTGGTTCGCCCTTGCTGTCGTACACAGCTACTTCCGTCTCGGCAGGATCCAACTGGATAGATACAGTTCCCCGATCTCGATCAAGCTTGAGATTCAATACTTCGAGATCGTGATTCCCCTCTTTAAGCGTCACATCTTGCGCTACGCTCTTCCCTCCCCGACGAGCTTCAATATGGTGAACCCCGGCGGCAAGAGAGGCGAGATAGAGGTAGCCATCGCCGCCGGTGGTTCCAGTAGGAACGCCATCGACTAGAACATTGGCGCCGGGCAACGTCTGCACTCGAAGCGGCACTTTCGGAACCGCTTTGATGGCCTCACACTTCACTATGGAAGTTTGCGCGGCTTTGATCACCACAGGCTGTGGCGCCAGTACGCCCGAATGCGGACCAGTGGCTTGCAACAGATAGTCGCCCGCAGGTACATCCGTCAGATCCAGCCTACCTTCTGCGCTTGAGCCCTCGCGAACGATTGTAGTACCACGCAGAAGTTTGAGATCCACCCCGTCGAGATTCGTCAAGATAGTGAGCGAACCAGAGTCAGGCGCATCTTCGAAGGTGATCTGAAGCAACTGACCGGTATCAGTCAGTACTCTTGTCCTCAGCACATGCGGTGTTTTTCCAACCGTGAAGGCGTGCATACCAGCTGGAAGAGCTACGGCGAGGCCACTCCCTCTCGCGACTCCCAATCGCTTTCCATCCACGTGAATTGGCATCGCCGTATTCGTATAAAGGTGCGTCTGCTCTGATGCGGTGCTGACGAGAAGAAATGATCCAGGCCGCTGATTTTGCGAGGCACTGAGAAGTACGGCCGGTTTGCCCGCCTCTATTTCGACTTGAAAGGTCCTTTCAAACCCGCTTTTGCCGATCCAGTGAAGTTCGTGCTTGCCGATATTCAAGGAACCCAGGAAGCTTCCCAGCTTCAGCGAAACCGCAGGGCTCTTGTCTATGCTGAGCTTTCCTTCTCCCAAGACCCGCAACTGTTGCAGCATGGGAGATAGCTTGAAGCTCACTTCGCTGCGACGGTCAGATCTCGTGTCGAGGAGCTCAGCTTCGCTCGCATAGCCATCAATTCGCGCTTCAAGGTTGCTTTTTCCCGGCGGCAGTTTGACGAACAGCGTTGGCGATGCGATGCCAATCTCCCTTCCGTCTTTGAAGATGTGCGCACCTGCGGGCGTTGATCGAATCAGAACATCCACCAGCACAGGCGAAGCGATTCGATGGCCGGAGGGATGTCCTTGCACGACTGTGTTGTGTCTCAATAGACCGCCTGCGATCACCAGAAGGATGACTCCGGCTGCGCTCGCTGCTGCAATCCGCACTCCTCTATTTCTGAGTGCTTTCCTGACAGCTGGCAGTATGGGCGATATTTTGCGAGATATAGGTCTCGAGGCTCTGCCGGAGGGTCGCTCAGGAGCTGCCTGTTTCTCGCCCACTGGAGCCATGGTTTCCGCAATCGTGTGTAGCCGCTCCCGAATCCGGCGCGATTCGTGTTGAAAATCCTCGTCGTCCTTGTAGCGTCCTGCAATTTGCTCTACGGCAGCGACATGCTCGTCAAGTGAAGGCAGGTAATCGATAGTATCGGCATGTAACCGCTTCCGACGCACTGCTTCCAAATCACGCGCTCGCAGCTCAACGCGTCCCTCGTCCGCTTCACGTAACATTTGCCGCAATCGCGTATTTTTCGGATATTGTGAGCAAGCGCTCTCGAGAACGTCAATCGCGCCGCGAAGATCGTTAGTCGCGCGCAACTTCCTAGCCTGCAACAGAACGCCGTCGACGAATTGGTATTCTTCCTGATCATCAAGGAATCGCAGCAGGCCCGTTGCAGCGTGGCTGCTCGGATCAAGGCTCAGGATTTCCTGCAGGTATGTACGGGCTTGGCGTGCATCGGACTGGCTTGCGCGGGCCGCATGCAGCAGCGCATCAATCAGCTCCGGTTTTGCATGTTTCACTTGGGGAGCGGTTTCAAATGTACGCCTCAGTGTTTCCAGGCCAAGGGCGATCTGCCCGTCCTCGACGCACTTACGTCCGTGACGGATCTGGTTCTGCGCCTGCTCCACCAATTCTTGCTGTCGGCGAATATGGGCTTCGATCTCTGCAAATTCGCGATCGTCAGGACAATCTTCTCGGGCGGGAGATAGTAATCGAAATGCTTCTTCAAACTCTCCCAGTTCGACCGCTTGGTTGATTGCGGCGATGCGACTATCCTTCATTGCCGCGCGCTCTGCCAGTTGACGCCGGAGCCGTAGGTTCTCCATTTCAAAGTGAAGACCGGGGAACGCTGGGTAGATCGTTTGCAGCGTCTCCCATTGCACCAGAGCCTCTCCGTATAGCTCGCGCGACTCGAATTCGCGAGCCCGGTTCGCGATGCTATTCACCAAGTCGCGTTTCTCTCGCGTCACCTGGAGTAGGCGACTGAACTCAACAACCTCAGGTGTTTCGCGTGCAACGTCTTCCAGCATCCGGACCCGTTGATCGAGGTCCGGCTCATTTTCAACCACCTCTTCGATTTCAATCAGACGGATCGAGATAGCGCGACGCCAGCGTTGCTCTGTATCGAATTTGAGCGCCTTGAATAGAGCATGCCGCGGATACCTATCCAGCAAGTCGCCGCACATCCGCAATGCATTGGTGTAGTCACCGCGCTCAAGCGCCTGTTTCGCCTCCAAATAGCTGCTCGCGACAGCCTCGTGCTCAGCGTGCAATTTGTTGTACAACCTCTGATAGGTGGCGAGTTGCCCCGGCTCTTTCAGGTCAGGTGCTTGGCGCTCGAGTTCCAGAACTTCTTTCATGTTGCTGAGCGCGGAGGTAAGATCATTCCGCCCTTCTGCTTCGAGAGCAGCTTCGTACGTCTGCCGTTTGTGCTCGCGAATCTTTCGCACCTCAGATTCGCGTCGTTCAATACGCGACAGAAAGTCTCGCGCTCTCTGCTCATTGGGCTGCATTTCAAAGATGCGTTGAGCCGCCTGGCGCGCATGAGAAAAAGACAATTTCTCCAAGTGTTGTTGACCGACGCGGAGCCAGTCCACAATGTCAGCTTCTGCGCGCCTAGCCTCAATGTCGTGCTGCAGCACAAGGGCTTCTTCATGACGCGCATCCAGCTCCAACGCCTCTTGTACTCTTTGCAAAGCTAGCCTGTATTCCCCGTCCTGTACCCTGGCTCGCGCACTTTCCAGAAGCTGCTCTATGGTGCGTGTTTTGATCGCACTCTCGACATCCGTGGACAACGCCCGGAGTTCCGTCGACAGGTATCCTTCGGATTCCAGCTCGCGGATCAGCTCGAGAGAGAAGTCGAGATTGCCTTGCTGATACGCTTCGGACGCCTTCTCGAGTCTTGGACCGAACTTCGCGGCATCAAACACCGCAAGCGAATCATCATACTGTGCTCTGCGGAGATAGTCGCCAAACTCCTTGATGCTGGCAAAACGATGCCTTGGATCCTTTGCCATTCCCTTGCACAGAACCTGGCTTACGGAGACGCTGAGTTTGGCATTGATCGACGAAGCAGGGGGCGGGCTTATATTGCGAATCGCCTCGATGATCCCATCTTCTGTGGAAGCCCTAAATGGTTGTTGATGCGTAAGAGCCTCATAACAAACCACCGCAAGCGAAAACACATCAGACGCACGCGTCAACGGTTTCATTGACAGCTGCTCTGGCGACATGTAAAGCAGCGTTCCTTTGCGCCCCACAGTTCGGCTTAGATCAAGCCGGTGGGCCACCCCGAAGTCAATGATCTTTACTGAATCGTCTTCAAGAACAAACAAATTACTGGGCTTGATATCCCGGTGCAATAAGCCACAGTCGTGTGCAGCGTGCAGACCACGGCAAGCCTGCGAAATGATATCGATACAACGTTCTGTAGCGAGTGGCTGTGAAGAAGTGCGGATAATCGACGCCAGTGTCGCGCCGCGAAGCAGAGGCATGACGAGATACGGACGGTGAATATCACCTTCGTCGAATACGCCCACGTCCCGGATCTCTACAATATTTGGGTGGGCCAATGCGGATTGTTTATGGCACTCCTCGTAGAACATCCTGAGAGCAGTCTCATCACTAGCATCCAGCAGCATCTTGAGCGCAACGTCTGTATTGAGAACAGTATCGAATGCGCGCCAGACAACGCCCATGCCGCCCTCACCCAGCTTGTCTTTCAGCTGATATCTGCTTTTCGTCTTCTTCGCCATAGCTTAGAAAAGATGCAGGCCTGCCAAAGGCGAGGTCTTCCCGTTGAACAGGATTGCGACTGAATTGGTTCGAGAAGTACTTTTACTGCGTAGGACGACCGACCGTACCGGGGAACAGCTTGCAGAGCCCAAGTCTCTTTACGCAAAGAATAGTGTTCCAATGCGAGCGCAGCCTTGCCCAGAATGCCGCTTTCTTATCTAAAATTCCTGCGCTCTCCATAAATAGCAGGCGGGAAGAATCCAAATTCCCATCGCATCTTTTGGGGGTTGCCATCAGGACCTCTGTCCGCCCCGATGTCGAAAATGGGACCTTTGCTCTTTGGTACACGATAGATCGCATTGCGGCGCCACGTTTTGCATGTCGGGCAGGATGCGAACAGAAGCCACCTTCATTAGTCGAAAACTCCGAATAGATGCTGGAGAGCTAGCGATGGGGTTGGCCGACAGCGCTCACCGCGGATCGATCTTACGCGTAGCCTGCGTTTCGGTCAGGTCGGCGAAAGGACCGGGCATCCGTTCACCTGAAATCGTGTGACCGAAGAAGTCGGAATCAATCCCCTTGTAAGCTGTGGCGGGTTTCACCGCGCCTGTTACCGTCAGCGTGAGCGTGAGCGCATCGGGATCGAGTTCGGCCGAGATATCGGCCATGGTGCCGTTCTTATCCCATCCGTGCTCCTCTCGCCAGGATTGCAGGTTGTGCCACTCCGGAGGTTCCGGAAACTTCACACGCAGAAATGGCTGGGCAGCAAAAGGGCCGCCCGCGGGATTGGCGTAGACGTTGCCATCGGCATCATTGCGCGCATTGGTGAACTCAATCGCGGAGCGCCCCATCTTCCAAAACACGTTATCGTGCACCATCAGGTTGTGCACATCGTTGGTATGGCCGGCGATCGGGCGCGGACCATTGATACCTGACATTGTGTCTACGCACACTTCTTCGCAATCGAGAAAGAGATTGTAGGCAATGATCACATTGTTGGTGTCGCGAATGAGGATGCCCCCGGTGAGGTGGTAGAAGATGTTGTCATCGATCTGGTTGAGGGCGTCGCTGCCTTCAATGTGCACTGCGTGCGGGTTCACGTTGCCGGGAATATCAGCGAACAGGTTGCCGGTGATGCGCACGTTGGCGTTGCCGATGTCGAGCCAGATGCCGTTCGCATGCCGAATATGGCGAACTACGTTATTCCGGAAAAGGAGATTGTGCGCCACATGCATCTTGGTGCCGCCGGACTCGGACATCATGGCGGCATCCTGCCAGCCGGTCCACTCAAACAGGTTCTTCTCAACCAGCGTGGATTGTGGCCCTCCGGTGCCACCTAACCCCTCAATGCCGCAATAGCGGAAGGTGTTCCCACGAATGACGTCGTAGCCAACCGGCTGCGGCGGCCGTGAAGCGCTCCAGTCCTCGTTACCGATGTCGAGTCCAACGCTGTTGGCCCACTCGAACGTGTCGTCCTCGAAGATGAAGTGATTACCACGATTGGTACTCACCATGCCGCGCTGCGGAACCGGGAAGCCATTGCCCGCATGCATAAAGGTGATGCCCTTTACTCGGATATACGACTGATAGCGATCCGCGGGCGAGAATACCTGCTCCTTTGTCGTGATCTCGATCGTGTGCTTCGCCGGATCATCATCGTTGGCGAGACGGATGTGCAGCGTCATGCCGTTCGGCTCAATCCACACCTTCCCCGCATAGGGTTGAAATTCTTTGAATAATGGTGTCCAGAAGACCTTGGTGAAGTAGTTCATCGAGCGTGGCAGTGGCCCCGCCAGTTCGCGCGCTGTCTCCACTGGCTCCAGCGGGTGGCCATCGACGAACACCAGTCCGCGCCGGCGAAAATACGTGATCATGTTGTCTTCGGCGTAGCGCAACCATGTTTTGTCGCCGAGCACGTTATCCACTTCAAACGGGTTGTATCCGTCGGGAAAGAGAGTGGGGCTGAGCTTCAACTCCCATGCTTGGACAGGTGAGTGAGTTTGCGGATCAATGCCGAAGTTCCAACCTTCGCTGCGGCGCCAGTCCTTCACTACTGCCGATCCCTTTACAACCACCTTTGCGCCGGGAGCTGCTTCGTAGCTGATCATCGCATCGGGACCTGTCCCGCCACGCGCCGGATGAATCGCTTCACGGTAAACACCGTCAGCAATCACAACACGTTCACCGGGCTGGAGCACTTGCGCAGCACGACTGATTGTGCGGAATGGCCGTTCTTTGGTGCCCGGGCCCTGATCATCGGCGTTCTTCGCTTGCCCATCGACGTAGTACGTCTTGGTGAAGTGCAAGGGCTTCTCCCACGCCGGAAACTGTGTGCCATCAGGCATGGTTGAGCTATCGCCAAAGGCCATGACAGAGGCCAACATCAAAAATAGAACGAGAATCGGCGCTTGTTTCATGGGCCCCCCGGTCCCACCGCGCCTGCGAACGCGCATCACCAAAGCGGGACGTGTTTCAACGCGAGGCAATAGTAAATCGCTTTTCTCTCCGATGTCGAGGGAAAATGTATCTGGACTTCGAGTTGAACTTCACTTCAGCAGCCGCAAGGGGTCGGTCTACGAGACGACTCGATAAGCTCACCCACATTCACCAGACCAGCCCGCCGTATCTTCTAGGCAGGCTTCGCCATATATTTACTGAGAACGTTGATCAGGGCTTGGTTAGGAACACACTGCTTGGCCGAGAAGGACGCCAGGACGTGATCGAGCTCGGTTTCGGACAGTCCTTTGAAGAGGCTGGCATAGAGCGGCTGCATGAGCGTTCCTGTGTAGAGGCACAAGAGACTCTGACTGACGCACCGCGCATTGAGCCCTGCGTCAAGTTGCGGATCGGACACCTCCTGCAGAATCTGACCGGCTACGTGGGCCACTGCGTCCTTGATCGGAGTTGGCGGCAACCACTTCATCCAGTCATCTGTGCCGAGTGCTCTCTTCTTGCGGAGAATGTCGCGGATTCGTTCCATGTACGGAGATGCCGGATCCAGCGTGAGCATACCCATCACACCCACGTCTTTGTAGTTCCATGTGGTCCAGTGGGCCTCGTGCCGTTCGAAGATGCTGATCTGATCGTCCAGTGCGCGGAGCCGGTCGGGGTTCTCCTCGGGCGGCCCATTGAAAACTGACCCGAACTCCCCGACCCACAATGGCACGTCATGCTGCTGCGTGAATTGCGTGCCCTCGGCGTCGAGAAAGAAGCGCTCCTGTTTTGCCATGTCCCAGAATTCGGAATTGCCCGTTGCAGAAGATCCGGAATGATAGGTGCCAGGATATTGGCCAGGCCCGAAGCCGGGCACAGTGTAGTTATGCGAGCTGTAGACAAGATCGTCGTCGAAGGGCTTCTCAAAGCCTGAGAATTGCATTGCGTAGTTGTCGCCCTCCAGGAAGATGATGTGACGCGAATCGATCTTGCGAATCTCCGATACAACGCGCCGGAAGACGGAATTCATGCGATCCCAATGTGGTTTGTAATTAGAGGCAATATTCCATGGATAGTCGCCGATTTCGTTGTTTGAGCAGGGCTCGTTGAGGATGTCGTACCCGGCGATCACTGCCCTGTTTGCATAACGACGCGCGAACTCCTTCCAAAGAGCGACATAACGATCCTGGTAGGACGAGACTGTCCAAAAGAGACTGATCCGCGATGCGTTGTCAGAATGCCAATGGACGTTTTGCCACCCTTGAGCCGAATGAAGATCGAGAATCACGTAAAGCCCGTGATTCTCACAATGGCGAAGCACCTGATCCAGACGCGCGAAGCCGGACTCTTTGTATTTGAACGGAGCGTCATCATCCTCAAAGTGCCGGTAGTTCAGCGGAATCCTGACGACGGAAGCGCCGGCCTGTCGAAGAAAGATAACGTCGTCTTCATTGAAGAAATAATCGAGCATGCGCTCGAAGAAAAATTGGGCTTTGGCCGAGCCAAGCACCTCCGCCATTTGAGCGCGAAGCGTGTGCTCTGCGCCGGGGTGGCCGTTGATGAAGTCCTCCATGTTCATCCAGCCGCCCGGACAAGTCCCACGGAGACGAATCTTGTTGCCCTTAGAATCCACAATGTGCCGACCACTAACGCGCAAGAACTCCATCTTGTTTTCGCCACCAGCGTTATTCATTCCAGACGGACTGCCCGTTTGTTCCGCGTCTGATGAAGCTGATTGGCCTGCGAGCGCAGCTGCACCGGTAAGCGCGGCGAGTTTAAGAAACTCTCGCCGCGGAGGCAGGCCTGCTACTTTCATCGACATATCACCTCTTTTGACGACCGGTTGGCGGTGTCAGCTGCGACCGAGCGATTGCCCAACCTTGCGCGTCTCGCCATCGGGCTCGTACTCAACCTGGCAGGTTGAATTCACCAGCATCACAGCACGCTTGCCGGTTTCGTAACGCGGCCAGGCAGGTTCGCCCTGAGCGGAAGGAACTCCCGATCGCGCGAAGCTCGCGAAATAGCCGCTCATCGCTTTGGACACATCCGCCAAGCCGGGGCCATCGCCCTGCAGGTCGCGAATTTCGTAGTTGTCGAAGACGAGCGAGATATCAACAGCGTGGCCGGCACGCAGCGTCCAGTCTGTTCCTTTGATCGGAACGTTCGAGCGGTAGTCGCACCGATAGCGGAAAACGGGAGCGTGCTGCAGCGACTTGCGATCGGCCAGCATCACCGTGCTGTTGCCCATCATTGCCGCCGTTTCGATGGCGATAGCGCGTTCCGCCGGAGTGGCAGTTGGCATTGCTCGATGATAGGCCGCCAAAATTCGGTCAGCATTATCGCCGAAGCGCTTGAGGACCGTTGCTGCCAAGCCTGCCTCGTCAGCCTGAAAGAATGCTGGATTTCCCATCTCGAAGAACGTGGCCTCATCATGCATGTTGCCAATGAGCAGCGGAACGTTCCGCGAGATAGCGGGAGCCACTGGATCGAAGGGGTTCGCGGGTAGCCAGGTCCCATTCACAACCGGTCCCCAGTTGCCTGGGTGCGCAGCGCCGAACCCGAATCCACCTCCGGGCTGCGCAGGATGAGCTGCGAGATACTCCTTCGTGGGGACCGACAGAGGCCCCTTGCCCCCGGCCAGTTGAATCGCCATGAGCTTTTCTGCTGGGACATCGGCTAGCTTACCCAGATCTCCCGGCGTCAGATCGAGCGCTGCTAAAACGCGCTTTGCGGTTTCGGTCGCAACGTCCTTCGGCGTGCCATCCAACATTGCGCCGCTTTGAATTCCGGCTTTGTGGAACAGCCCATGGGCCGCGGGCATCGCCAGTAGTGTGCTTGTCTTCATACCTCCGCCGGATTCGCCAAACACCATTACGTTGCTGGGATCGCCGCCGAACGTGGAGATGTTGTGCTTAACCCAGTTAAGAGCAGCCACAATGTCGAGGATGCCCTGATTGCCGGAGGTCGCATATTCCTCGCCGCCCAGTTCGCCAAGATAGAGGAAGCCGAACAATCCCAGACGGTGATTGATTGCGACGACCACAACATCGTAGGTTGCGGCCAGGTGAGCACCGTCCTGAATGCCTTGTCCACCGGAACCCGCTGTGAAGCCTCCTCCATGGCAATAGAACATGACAGGTCGTTTTCCGCCGTCTTTCACCGCCGGAGTCCACACGTTTAGCACCAGACAATCTTCGCTGCGTGCCGGCTCGTGCTCGCCATAGGTAGTGCCTGGGCCCTGCATCGCCGGCGGCCCCAGGAGCGTAGCATCTCGCACGCCGGTCCATGGCGTCACCGGGGGAGGCGCCTTGAAACGGTTGCGGCCTGACACTGAGCCTGCATAGGGAATGCCCTTAAACGCCAATGCGCCACGGCTGTGCCCGCCGCGAATGCGCCCGCTATCGATCTCGACTTCAATGAACGGAGCCATCGTTTGGGTGGGCCACGCTGGCTCATCGGCCCTGGCCGGCAGCCACAGATATGGTGCCGCGAGCGCGGCGGTGCCGATCTTCAGAAACTTTCGACGGTTGCACGAAGTCACGATACTCTCCTGGCGTATTCCGTTACGAATTTGCAAGTTCAGTCTTCCTTCACAGTCGCTGATAAGAGCCGGATCGAATTCTTCGAAGGAAAACGCAGCGGACATATTCCTTCTGGTCATAGCATCTCGATGGTATCGAGCTCAGTTTCAGAATTTCAGCAGGACGGCGCACAAGCTCTTCTCTTCGTCGCGTGTGCGTCAAAGTTGTTCGCTCGAGCGGCGGACGATCCTGGCCCCGATGGTAGCAGATGAAAACTCATGCCATCAGTCGAGCACTGTATTTGCTTCCAGCCCAGCATTGTCGCCCATCGCGAAGATGCTTGCCGATCCAGGTGGGTTTCAGCTCATGACCATCACACCTACAGTTGAAGCACAATTGCATGTCGTGGATCGGCCTTCGAAAAGAACAAATCGAAATACCGATTGAAAGCCATCGACTCTTTCGAACTATGTCTTGCACGCAAGCGAGGCATGAGAAAGAGACGAGTTGGCTGCACCTCAACGAGTAATATTGCTGACTGTAGTTACCCAGTAACATTCGACTGCTCGGAAATCCGTCCCCCCCACACAAGAGGACCACCGAGGGAGGAAATCATGCCAATGAATCGGCGCGAGTTCATCGCTGCGTCTGTAGCGGAAGCTGCTCTTCTGCAGAAAGGAAGGATGGCCTTCGCATCTCCGACTGGGAGTATCCAGGTGACCATCGATGCAAGCAAGGCTGGCGCGCCAATCAGCCCGATGATCTTTGGCGGGTATATGGAACCGGCAACAACGCAGGCATGGGCCGAGCTCCTGACCGATAGAAAGTTTGCCAACGCGATTACCAGCGCTCCAACGCCGGTTCCAACGAATCCTTTCTTTCGACGCTTCTTTGGCGAGCCCTTTAAGCCAGTCGGGCCAGAGGGAGTGGTCGAAATGGATACCGAAAGGCCCTTTGTGGGCAAGCATAGTCCGCGCGTGAAGCTCGATCCATCGGAACCGCGTGGCATTCGACAATCCAGGTTGCGCGTCAGTGGCAGCAAAGCGTATGAGGGCCGGATCATTCTGGCCGGCGACCCCGGCACGAAGATCACCGCTCGCTTGACGTGGGGACGCGGCTCGGCAGATTCGCAGACGATAAGCATTTCCCCGCTCACCCGCGAGTATCAGAAGTTTCCGCTCAACTTCACTCCCATGTCCGACACGGAAGAGGCGAGCCTCGAAATCTTAGGTACCGGTACGGGCGTATTCCACGTAGGCGCCGTGTCGTTAATGCCTGCTGACAATGTGCAAGGATTTCATGCTGGGATGATTCGCCTCTTCAAGGAAGAAGGCTTCAAGATGTTTAAGTGGCCCGGCGGGAACTTTGTGTCTGCGTACGATTACCGCGATGGCCTCGGTGATCGCGATACGCGCCCGCCGCGCCTGCAGCCGATGTGGTCCGACAGAGTGGAGTCCAACGATGTTGGCCTTCATGAATTCATTGCTCTTTGCCGTCTGGTCGGTGCCGAGCCCGACCTGACGATCGATAGCGGCTTCGGTTCGGCTCGCGAGGCAGCAGAGCAGGTCGAGTACTGCAATGGTTCCGTCGAAACCCGCATGGGCAAAATGCGCGCGGAGAACGGCTACCCCGAGCCTTTCAATGTACGGTACTGGACCATTGGGAACGAGATGTATGGTCCCTGGCAATTCGGTCATATGTCGCTCGACCAGTATTGGGTCAAGCACAATACCATCGTCGAAGCCATGAGAGCGATTGATCCGAACATCAAGGTCACCGCCTCCGGAGCGAGCATCTGCGAAAAGTCTGTGGGAGGAGCGGAGAAGAAAGGGAATTTCTTCCCCAGTATCTGGGAGCCGCCAATCACGGAACGACTCCCTTACGAGTTCGGTTCAATCTACGACTGGGATGGGTGGCTGCTCAAGAAATGCGCGGACAATATCGACAATCTCTCGGAGCACACTTACGCCTACCCCAACCTGGCGTTCGATCATGAGAAGCAGTTGTATGTGGATGTCCAGGATCCCCTGCAATTCCGGGCGCGTAGACTAGCGAATCGTATCGGCGGAGCTTTTGATTGCTGGGACAAGTACGTAGAACAAATACCCGGGCTGAAAAAGCGCGACATCAAATTCATCTTCGATGAATGGGGCAACCGTCCTCGCTCGGCCGACGGCCAGAACCACCCATTGCCGGGCATGCTTATTCCGCTCTCCTATGCGCTCTGCCTCCATGAGATGTTTCGGCACTCCGACAAGATCGCGGCGAGTTGCGCAACGGGAGGGCTGCGCCTACTGACTGATATGAGTGGCGACGCGGTTGACTTCACAGCCGAGGGAGTGGTGATGAAGTTGATCCAGACCCACTTTCTCGACGCGTGTCCGATTGCAGTCGACGGGGACTCGCCACAACAAAAAGTTCCCGGCACAGATTTTGTCGATAAAGGGCCCACTCCCACCGGGAGCCCGACATATCCTCTGGATGTCCTGGCCGCGTTTTCAGCTGACAAAAGGAAGCTTCTCCTTTCCGTCGTGAACCCTACGGAAGAGCGACGCAGCTTTGCTCCAACGATCAGTGCAGTCAGACTAAGCGGCCGAGGCAGGCTTTACCAAATCGCTCCGCCCAGCGTGGACTCTGTGAATGAAGCGGGTAAGGAGCCGGCGGTCAAAATCGTTGAAACGGAGTTGGCAGGTTTTCCGCAAACCGTTCAGTCCCCTCCCGTCAGCGTGAGCCTGTACGAATTCGAAATAGAGAGCAAGTAAGGTGGAACCGGCTAGGCGTTGGAGCTATCTCAGATGCTGGAGGTACCCGGTTCGATTCGAACCAAGAACCGAAACTGCTGCTGTTTGAAAATCATGAGGCACCAGATCGCCCACTCATGTGTCGACGCAGGTCGCATGTATTCTTCAGAACATTTCTCAGACCGTCCAAGTCGCAGCGAACGACTTCGGCCACAAATTCTTGTCCAAGGTTAAGAACATGACAGCACAATATCGTAGGATCGGAACTCTGTTACCAGCAATCCTCCTGGTCTCTGCCGCGATCACTACCGCCCAGGGAACACAAGCAGCCCCGCCCGCTAAGCCCGCGCCCAATCGCCCGGCCATGATATTTCCTCCCCTGCCGAATACGGCTCTCGGCCAGAAAGCAGCCCTGATGGGCTCCCTCGCTCCCAAGTGGAACAAGGTTCCCGATCTCGAAGGCACAGGCCCGTTTCCCGCCAGCTACGCCGCTGCCCCGAATGGTTCCGACTACGTCCTCTATCAGCCCAAAGACCTCGCCGGAGCGGAAGCCAAAAGCAAGCTCGGCGTCTACGTCTGGGGAAGCGGTGCTTGCTCTTCAGATGCGGCCGGCTCGCGCTTCCACCTCACGGAGATTGCCAGCCACGGCTACGTCGTGATCGTCCCAGGCAAAATCCTCAGCGGTCCCAAAGCACCACCGCGACCCGAGGGCGCGGGTCCGGACCCCGGCACGCAAGACCCCGCCGCCCGCGCTACTGCGGAGAAAATGGTCGCCGGCATCGATTGGATCCTCGCCGAAAATCAGCGCCAGGGCAGCCCATATTTCGGCGCTATCGACCCCGCCCGCATCGCCGTCGCCGGGTTTAGTTGCGGAGGACTCATCGCACTCAAGGCGGGCTTCGATCTGCGCGTCGCCGCTGTCCTCATTGAAAGCAGCGGGATTCTCAAAGACCCGCCTCCCTCCTTCGCCGGTCTGCCGCAGATGACCGCCCTCAAGAAGGAGGATCTGGACAAGCTGCACACGCCCGTCCTCTACCTTCTCGGCGGCCCTGAGGACATCGCCGAATCCAACGGCCTCGATGACTTCGACCACATCCACAAGGTGCCGGTCTTCGTTGGCGATCAGCCCGGCGCCGGTCACGGTGGTCTCATCTCCGTCCCCAACGCAGAGGGAACCAAGATTGAGCTCGACTGGCTCGATTGGCAGTTGAATCATGACCCGATCGCCGCACAAACTTTCGCGGGGCCCCACTGCGAGCTCTGCCGCGACTTCCGATGGCAGGTCCACCGCAAAGCAATTCAATAGCGAAAGGCGAGCAGCCGGGTGATCCGCATCTTCGCAAGCCGGCCCAATCACAAAGCGAGCTGCCCTTTCATTCAGGCTTGCCGGACTTCACCAGAATCCTGGTACACCGCATCCCGACGTGTCGTTTGCGACGGGATGCGGAGCACCAATCAACCCGACTCACCGGTTCTCGACAACAAGTAGCTTGGCCTTCCAGGACCACGACAATCCTTGCCTCGGGTTTCGATAATCACTTCATTCCGCTCGCAAAGCGTCCGTTGGGTTGATCAATGCGGCCCGATGGGCCGGCATGAAACTGGCTAGCAGTGACGCCGATGCGAGCACCACGCCGACGCCCAGCAAGGTGGATGCATCCCATACCTGCACGCCAAAGAGCAGCTTGCGCATCAATTGCGACGCTCCCAAGGAACACGCCAACCCCAATCCAATACCGATCGCAGTGAGCCGTCCCGACTGTCGCATCACGAGTGCGTACACGGAGCCCCGTCTCGCCCCCAGCGCCATGCGCACGCCGATCTCGCGCGTCCGCTGGCTTACCGAGTACGCAATAACTCCGTACAAGCCAATTACGCTGAGCAACAACGCGATGAGCGCGAACCCTCCGACCAGCCAGGCGGCGAAGCGGTGCAACAACGCGGCTTGTGTGCTCTCCATGATCTGCATCATCGTCGCTTCCCCGTGTATGCCCATGCCAGGATCAACACTGTGCAACGCATTCACTAGCGTCGGAACAAAGGCTTTCTCATCCTGGGCAGTGCGGACCACAACGGAAAATTCCGTGGATGGTCCTTGCTCCAGCGGCAGATACTCCGCTGGCCAGATCTCGGCTTCCTGCGATCCCTCGCGTACATCGCTTACTACGCCCACGATCTCGCGCATGGAGTCAGGACTCAGATCTCCGTTACCGACCTTCTGTCCAATAGGATCTTCGCCGGCAAAGTACTTTCGCGCGAACGTCTCGTTGATAATCATCGGCTGAGGAGAGGTCACCGCCTCGTGCGATGTAAACATCCGTCCCCGGACGAGCTGCGCCTTCAATGCAGGCAGATATCCTGCGCTCACCGCGCGATAATTGACCTCATTGTGTTCGCCGTGGAAGGGCTTGCCGACAATGCGGATCCAGTCCGTATTGCAGTTGCACTGCAATGGAAGGTCAGTGGTAAATCCAACCGCTTGAACGCCAGGCAACGACATCAGCTTCTGCTCGATACGCGTATAGATCGCCGCCACCTGCTCGGCCTGATAGTGCTGAACATGCACGACTACACTCGCCACCGCCAGGTGCGATGGGTCAAACCCTGTTTCAACGTGCAGCAGCTTATAGAAACTCTTGGTGAGCAGGCCGCCGCCGGCCAGCAGCACCACGGCGATGCTCAATTCGACAACTACCAGGTTCGCGCCCAGTCGCCGCCAGAAGCGATATCCCGTGCCACGTCCGCCGTCGCTGAGCGAGTCCTGCAGGTGCTCTCCGCTCAGTCGCAGAAACGGTGTCGCGGCCAGAAGAGCGGCAGCAAACAGCGCCACCGCTGTAGCGAAAAGACAAGTGTGTGGATTGAGCCCAACCAGGTTCAGAAATGGCATACCCGCGGCCATCTGTTTGGGTACCAGGTGGGCAAGAAGTGTCATCAGCCATAGCGCGATCAGGAGCGCACCGGCGCATC
>CBJOJD010000014.1:0-34165 GCA_966443485.1 uncultured bacterium
GGCTATGTGGGCCTGCCGCTGGCGCTACTTTTCAGTGCCGAAAAGTTCCGCGTGACCGGCTTCGACATCGCGGCCGACAAGGTCAGCACGCTGAACTCCGGAGGATCCTATATTGTGCGCATCCTGCCGGAGGCCATCCAGGAGGCACAGGAGGCGGGCTTCCGCGCCACCTCTGATTACTCCGACATCTCTTCCATGGACGCGGTCATCATCTGCGTCCCCACCCCGCTCAACGAGTACCACGAGCCCGATCTGAGCTACGTGGTGGGCACCGTTCAGTCCATCGCTCCCTACATCCATGAGGGCCAGCTGATTGTGCTCGAGAGCACCACCTATCCGGGAACCACCGAGGACGTCGTAGTTCCCATCCTCGAAAAGGGCAATCCTCATGGGCTCAAGGTGGCTCGCGCAGCCGGAGAAAAAGGCGTTCACGTCGCCTTCTCGCCCGAGCGCGAAGATCCCGGCAACGACACTGTCTCCCGCCACGACATTCCCAAGGTTGTCGGTGGATGCGATCCCGGCGCCGTGGAATTGGCCTCCGCCATGTATGGATCGATCTTCCGCCGGGTAGTGCCGGTCAGCAGCCCGGCCGCCGCGGAGATGACCAAGCTCCTCGAGAACATCTACCGCTGTGTGAACATCGCGTTGGTCAACGAGCTGAAGCAGCTGTGCATGCGCATGGGCATCGATATCCACGAAGTGATCGACGCGGCCAAAACCAAGCCCTTCGGCTTCCAGGCCTTCTATCCGGGACCGGGCCTGGGCGGCCACTGCATCCCCATCGATCCCTTCTATCTCTCCTGGAAGGCCAAGGAATACGATTTTCGGACGCGCTTTATCGAACTGGCTGGCGAAGTCAACACCGCCATGCCCTACTTCGTGATCGAGCAGACCGCCGCCGCGCTCAACGAGCACTGCAAGTCGATTAAAGGATCGAAGATCCTGGTGCTGGGCCTGGCCTACAAACGCGACATCGACGATCTGCGCGAATCGCCTTCCCTCACCATCATCGAGCTGCTGCGGGATAAAGGCGCAATCGTCTCCTACAACGATCCCTACTTCGCCAAGGTGGGTCATGGCCGTCACTACGACCTCAACATGGTAAACACGCCTCTCGATCATCTGGACCGGTACGACGCCGTACTCATCGTCACCGACCACACCAGCTACGATTACCGCGCCATCGTGGACCAAGCGAAGTTGGTGATCGATACGCGCAACGCTACGAAAGGGATTCACTCCGCGAATATCGTCCGCTGCTGATGTCCAGAATCGTCCGCCTGCATTCAACGCCCTTTCTCAGGTCTCGATAGTGAGGCCTGGGAGAGGGCCAATCCTCATCCCGACGCATTTGTCCGCGGCCCGTGCCGGCGCGACGACTCTCGGCTCAATCGTGTATTGTGAGTGCGGTCGCCTATGATCTCCCCGCATGCTACATTGGCCGAACCCCAAAGCTTCGCGGTACTGGAGAAGCTGATCCTCCTGGTTCTTATCGGGGCTTCCGCAGCGCTCTTCTGGCGTCGCTTCGGTCCCATCCTCCAGCGCATTCTGCAATCCAAAAGCGATCCCGGCTTTCAACTGTTCCCTTTGGGCAAGCGCGTATGGGATTTCTTCTCCGAGGTCATGCTGCAGTCGAAGGTGATTCGCCAGCGACCATTGCCCGGCCTGGCTCACGCCTTCGTCTTCTGGGGATTTTGCGCCTTCGCCCTGGTGACCTTGAATCACATCGCCGCCGGATTCGGCGTTGGATTCCTTGATCCCGCCGGCCTTTTCGGACGCTTCTACTTCTATCTCGCCGCCTGTTTTGCCTTGGCCTGCGCCATTAGTATCGCTGGACTGTTCATCCGCCGCTTCTTCGTGCGGCCGCGCTGGCTGGGAGAGAAGCTCTCGTATGAATCGGGCGTGATCGCAGCCTTGATCTTCCTGCTAATGGTGACGTACCTGGCGGCGTTCTTCACCACTGAACAAGCGTTCGCCGCACGCCTGCTGTGGTGGGCACACACCCTGACGCTGCTCGTCTTTCTGCCGCTGATTCCGCATACCAAGCATCTGCATCTGGTGCTGAGCCCCGCCACCGTGTTCCTATCCCGCGGCAGTTTCAGCGCGATTCCTCCACTGGCCAACGACGAGGACTTCGGCCTGGTGGCAGGACAAGACCTCACCCAGTTGGTCAGCCTGCAGGCTTACTCCTGCGTTGAGTGCGGCCGCTGCACCGAACATTGCCCCGCTAACAACACCGGCAAGGAATTGAATCCTAAAGAAGTCATCCTGGGCGTGCGCAGCTACCTCAACGACATCGGTCCCGCCACCGAAGAACCTCTCCTCGGCAAATACAACTCGCAGAAGGCCGTCTTCCAATGCACCACCTGCGGCGCCTGCGAATTTCAGTGTCCGGTGGGAATCGAGCATCTGCCCATCATCGTCGGACTCCGCCGCGGCGCCGTGAACACCGGCGCATGGGAAGACGACTACGGAGCCAAGCTCTTCAATGGCCTGGAGCGCGGCTCGAATGCGCTCGGCATCAGTGCCTCCGAACGCGACAAATTCATTCAGAAGCAGGAGTTCCCCCTCTTCGACGGCACCCAGGAGTACTGCCTCTGGCTGGGCTGCATGGGCGCCTACGATCCCAAAGGGCGCGAAATCATCTCGGCCTTCGCCCGCGTCATGAACTACCTGGGCACGGGCTACGGCGTGCTCCGCAAAGAAAAGTGCACCGGCGATCCGGTACGCCGCCTCGGCAACGACTTGCTCTTTCAGCAACTCGCCGAAGAGAACCTGGCCAATCTCGCGCAGAACAAGGTCAAGAAGATCGTCTCCATCTGCCCGCACTGCGTGCGCACGATACAAGAGGACTGGAAGGCGTACGGCACGCCTCCTGAGATCGAGCATCATACAGAGTTTATGGCTCGCTTCGCCGATCGCCTTCCGCGCCAGCAGACGAACGACAACATCGTCTTTCACGACCCCTGCTATCTGGGCCGCTATCGCGATGTATACGACGCGCCTCGACAAGTCGCCTCGCTGGCTGGCCACGTCGTCGATCCTCCTCGAGCCAGGGAGCGCAGCTTCTGTTGTGGCGCTGGAGGCGGTCTAGCCTTTCTCGGCGAAGAGACCGGCGAGCGGGTCAGTCATGTTCGCGCCGCTGAACTCGTGAGTACGGGAGCAACTACAGTGGGCACAGCCTGTCCGTTCTGCAACACCATGTTTCGAGACGCGCTGGCAGCAGGAGGCTCGCAAACCCAGCTTCTGGATGTGGCGCAGCTCGTCGCTCGCGGACTGCCGGAGAGCACTACGCACTCTGCTACAGCTGGTTCGTCTTGAAGGAGAGCGCTTTGAGAGTCACAACCGCCACCGTCATCGCCACGATGGCCAGCAAGGTTGAGAGCTCGAGATTTGTCCGAGTGAGCAGGCCCTCGCGGCCGGCCACCCAGTAGCAAGAAATGCCAATTGGATAGAACATCATCAGCCCCGTCAACAACCCCGGGGAAAGACGAGAACGAACGCGGAGCAGAGGCGCAAGATGGAAGAACGTTACGTTGATCAGCATGAGAGCCGGGTAGGCAAGCGCAATCGCGGGCCAGCGGCCTGCAATCAGCGCGCAACCAGCGCCCCCGGCGATCACCAGTGCGTTCAAGCTCCAGAACGCCGCTCTGCCGACTCGCACTCTGCTCACCGACCAAACCCAGCCGCGCCAATCCAGAAAGAATTCCTCCAGGATGTGCGCCCCGTAGGCTGCGGTGGCCACCCAGCATGCCTCACTCAAGTTCATCCAATCCCCCTTCGAACGCGATCGCACAAAGCTCGACGCGGGTTGGCATTTGACGGTCTTCCGTATGGAAAAACACTTCGAGAGTACAACTGCAGAACCGGAAAGAAAACCTATGAAGATAGTCGTTGCGATCAAGCAAGTCCCCGAGCGGGATGCTCAAGTGCACATAGACAACACCGGTAAGTGGATCGAGGAAGCCGACCTACAGTACGCAATGAATGAGTCCGATGCCTACGCGCTTGAAGAAGCGTTGCAGCTCAAAGACAAGCACGGCGGCGAGGTCATCGTCCTCAGCGCAGGACCGGACAGAGTAGGCACAACCATCCGCGAAGCTCTCGCCAAGGGCGCGGATCGTGCTATCCACATCGCCTGCGACGATCTCGGCGGGCGCGATGCTCTGGGCGTTGCCGCCCTCCTTGCAGACGCCATCCGGCCCGAGAACCCAGACCTCGTCCTCACTGGCTTACAGTCCGAAGATCTCGGGCTAGGGCAGACCGGCGTCATCCTGGCTGAGCTTCTGGGAATACCCCACTCCACCCTCATCCTTCAAGTCGAAAAGCTGGACTCCGGGCTCAAGGTAAAGCGCGAACTGGAAGCCGGGTGGTTCCAGGAGATTGAACTGCCCACGCCCTGCGCGCTCACCATCCAGTCCGGTGGTAACAAGCTGCGCTATGCCACCCTGATGGGCATCAAGAAAGCCAAGACCAAGGAAGTGCGCGTTGTGAATGCTGGCGAACTTGGACAGGCTCAGTCACCCGTAACGGTGCTCGAGAACGTCTCGCTTCCGCAAAAGCAGCGTTCCACGCAAATTCTGAGTGGAACCCCTAAAGAAGCAGCTACCGCGCTGGTAGAAAAGCTCAAATTCGAGGTGCGCGTCCTATGAGCGGTATCTGGGTAGTTCTTGAAGAGCGGGATGGCCGTGTGGGCCGAACCAGTTGGGAAGCTGTGGCCGCCGGTCAGCGCCTGGCATCGCAAGCAAGTCTGCCGGTGAACGCAATCGTGATTGGATCGGCCACCGAACACCTGGCCAACGAAGCTCAAACCAAAGGCCTGCAAAAGATCGTTCGCCTCGAGCATGCGCTGTTGGCCCAGTACACGGCCGACGGATACACCGCCGCCTTGCACCAGTTCCTCGAATCGGAGAAGCCGGCCTTCGTCGTCTTTCCTCACACCTATCAGGTGCGCGATTTCGCTCCTGCCCTCGCTGCGCGCGTGCACCAATGCTTGATCAGCGACGTGGTGGCCATCGGCGACGGTCCCGTGTTTACGCGGCAACTCCTGCAAGGCAGGCTCACCGGCAACTATCGCCATCAGGGCGATGGCCCCTGCTTCGTCTCCGTGCAGGCCGGCGCCTTCCGCGCGGAACCGGCTCAGGCGGCCTCCGCCGAGGTTGTCACCTTCGAGCCCAAGATTGATCCCGCCGCCATTCGCACCAAGCCAGGTCAGCCCTTCCGCGGCTCCGCGCAGACCGTGGATCTCGGCTCTGCCCCGCTCATCGTCAGCGTGGGACGCGGAATAAAGGAAGCGGACAATCTCCCCCTCGTCCAGGATCTGGCCCGGGCCGTGGGCGCGGAGTTAGCCGCCTCTCGCCCTATCTGCGACAGCGGGTGGCTACCTATGGAGCGACAGGTCGGTAGCTCGGGACAGACCGTCGCACCCAAGCTCTACCTCGCCGTAGGCATCTCTGGCGCCATCCAGCACCTCGTCGGAATGAAAGGTTCGCAGTGCATCGTCGCCATCAACAAGGATCCCGAAGCTCCTATCTTTGAGGTCGCTGATTACGGCATCGTCGGAGATCTCTTCGAGGTCGTCCCCGCACTCACCGAAGCCATCAAGGCTGCTAAATCCTGAGGCGCTTGCACCCCGTGCCGCAGAGACGCTATGTTTCCTTCTCACTGAAACGCTCCGGGAGCAAGCATGTTTCTGCCTGAGACCTATCCTGCCGCTCTCGCGCTCATGATCCTCACCATGCTGTGTTGGGGATCATGGGCCAACACCCTCAAGCTCTGCCCGCAATATCGCTTCCAGCTCTTCTATTGGGATTACGTGCTGGGCCTTGCGGGCGGCGCTCTCCTACTGGGCTTGACGGTAGGAAGCATGGGACACTCTGGCCCTTCGTTGGTCCAGGACCTTCAGCAGAGCGCGCTGAACTCGGCGCTCTGGGCCGCGTCGGGCGGCGCCGTCTTCAACATCGCCAACCTGCTGCTGGTGGCCGCTATCGATGTAGCTGGTCTCGCGGTCGCCTTCCCCGTCGGCATCGGGCTGGCTCTGATCGTCGGAGCCATCTCCAGCTATCTGGTCCGCCCCGCCGCCAATCCCCTGCTGCTCTTCGGCGGAGTAGCCCTAGTCATGGTGGCTATCGTGCTCGATGCGGCCGCCTACCGCCAGCGCGAGTCGGAACGCAAAGCCACCACCAGCCGCGGCATCCTGCTCTGCCTCATCGCCGGCCTGCTCATGGGCAGCTTTTATCCCTTGGTCGCCCACGCCATGAGCCCGGTCGCCGGCGAACACGCTCCCGGCCCCTACGCCGTCTCCATCTTCTTTGCTGTCGGCGTACTGGTCTCTACCATCCCCGCAAACCTGCTGCTCATGGCCCATCCTCTCGACGGAAAGCCGGCGGTATCCGGATCGGATTACCCCAAGGCTCCCCTAGGATGGCATCTAGCCGGCCTGCTGGGCGGCGCCATCTGGTCCTTGGGGGCAGTCATGAACTTTGTCGCCTCCCAGACTCACTTCGTCGGGCCCGCCGTCTCCTACTCCATTGGCCAGGGCGCTACCATGGTCTCAGCCTGCTGGGGAGTCTTCGTCTGGCGCGAATTCGCGGGGGCACCCGCCGCTGCCCGAACCCTCCTGGCCCTGATGTTTGTATTCTTTGTATTAGGGCTTGGGTCTGTAGCTCTGGCCCCATTACATTGACGGCTTCTTCCTCATGAATATTCGGCGCAAACCCATCGTCGTGGTCGGCAGCATCAACATCGACCTTGTCGCGCGCACCCCGCGCATCCCTTTACCCGGTGAAACCATCACCGGCAGCGGTTTCGAGACCACCCCGGGCGGGAAAGGCGCCAATCAAGCCGTTGCCGCCGCCCGCCTCGGCTATCCCGTGGCCATGCTGGGCATGGTGGGTGAGGACGTTTTCGGCGCAGCCCTTGTCGAAAACCTGGCCTCTGCCGGCGTCAACACCGACTCCATCGCGCGCGTCTCCGGCCCCTCCGGAGTAGCCCAGATCCAGGTCGCCGACAACGGCCAGAACAGCATCATCGTGGTCTCCGGCGCCAACTCCAAAGTCGATGCGGCCTTCATCGACAGCCACGCCGATAAGATTCGCTCCGCCGGTATGGTCCTCTGTCAGCTTGAGATCCCCCTCAGCGCCATCGAACGAACCGTCACCATCTGCGCCGATGCCGGGGTGCCGGTCATGCTGGATCCCGCTCCTGCCGCTCCCCTGCCCGACGACCTGTGGAACCTTGTGACCTGGTTTACTCCCAATGAGATCGAGGCCGACCGCTACATCACTCCCACCGAGAGCACCAAAGATGCAGCGCAGAAATTCTTTGCCAAGGGCGTGCAAGGCGTGGTGCTGAAGCGCGGAGCCGAAGGCGCCTATATCGCGCCCGCCACCGGCCGCGCGGCCTGGATCCGCTCCTTCCCCGTGAAGCCCATCGACACGGTCGCCGCCGGAGATTGCTTCAACGGCGCCTTTGCCGTGGCTCTCATGGAAGGCGAGCTGCCTCCCGCCGCCGGACGCTTTGCCGCCGCAGCAGCAGCCATCTCCGTCACACGACGCGGTGCGCAAGCTTCGATGCCGAGCCGATCTGAGGTCGAAGAGTTTCTGAGAACCAACGTCTAATTGCGTCTCAACCTTTCCCAGCCTCAGCCCCGGCCCTTCCCGCGCGAGATCCGCACGCAGGGCCGCCTAGGCTACCTCGTTCTCCAGCGTTCCAATTGGCTCGATGGTGATACGGATCCGATCGCCCTTCTGCAGCGTGAACTCGTTGGGAGGAACGATCCCCGTGCCCGTCATCAGGAAGCACCCGAAGGGGAACGTGCTCTCGCGATAAAGAAATTCGATCAGCGAATGCGGGTCGCGCTTGAGCTCGGAAAGCTTGACGCAGCCCGCGAAGGCCACTCGCTCGCTGCGGTCGATCTCAATCAGAATCTCGGTGGACTTGGGCAGCGGACTCGATGTGACCAGGATGCCCGGCCCTAACGCGCAACTGCCGTCGTAGACCTTGGCCTGCGGAAGATACAGCGGATTCTCGCCTTCGATATCTCGCGAGCTCATGTCGTTGCCGATGGTGTAGCCCACAATCTGTCCGCGCGGATTGACAACAATCGTCAACTCCGGCTCGGGCACCGACCACTTCGCATCCTTGCGGATACGCACCTTTCCTCCGCTCCCCACGGTGCGATGCGCTGTAGCTTTAAAGAAAAGCTCCGGCCGGTCGGCAGTATAGACGCGATCGTAGAAGTCCCCACCGCCGGCCGCCTTGGATTCCTCCATGCGCGCACCGCGGCTGCGGTAGTACGTAACTCCCGCCGCCCATACCTCCTGCTGCTCAATCGGGGCAAGCACGGTCGCAGCCTGGAAATCCGCCACGGGAGCTTCACGGTCCAGAACGAAGTTGAGATAGCCTTCCAAGTCTTCGTGGGTCAGCAGATCATTCCAGCTCGATCCGTCGACACGATAGTACGAGTTGTCCCGTTCTACAAAGCACCCTGCTGTGGTGCGAAAGAGTCTCACGTTCTCCTCCCAGCTGCCCCTCCATCCTACATCGAAGGGGTTGTGAAAACGGAGCGCTCTCTCTGCCCAGAACGCCTACCCTTTGCACCAGGCGTTGAATCTTCCCTCGCGAACAGCTTTTGCCAGACTCTCCATCTCGGGTGCTAGAGCTCGATCCTGCTCCAGACGCGGCGCGATCGATCGCACCGTCTGAATCACCTCTTCCAGCACAGGGCTGGATCGCAGCGGTCTTCTGAACTCGACAGCCTGCGCGGCGCACATCAATTCGATCGCCACGATGCGCTCCACGTTTTCGACAATCTGCCGCAGTTTGAGCGCTCCCGTCATGCCCATGGAAACGTGATCCTCTTTTCCGCCATCAGTCGGGATCGTCCCGACGGAGGACGGCGTGGCAAGCACCTGGCACTCGTTGATCAACGCCGCAGACACGATCTGCGCCATCATGAACCCGGACGACAGCCCCGGATCAGGCGAAAGAAACGCAGGCAGACCTTCATTGATATCCGGATTGAGCAAGCGATCGATACGGCGCTCCGTAATGCTCGCTAGATCCGTCAGCACAATCGACGCATAGTCGAACACGTAGGCAAGCGGCGCGCCGTGGAAGTTCCCCCCGGACAACACGGAGCCACCCTTCTCTCCCTCAGGAAAGATCAGCGGGTTATCCGTCGCCGAGCCTGCCTCGATCTCCAGCACCGCCGAGACATGATCGAGCGCGCCGCGCACTGCTCCATGCACCTGCGGCATGCAGCGCAAACAGTAGGCATCCTGGACGCGCGAACAATGCTCCCGGTGCGACTCCCGAATCTCTGAATCCGCCAGCAGTGACAGCAGATGAGCCCCTGCGGCGATCTGTCCCGCATGCGGCCGTGCCTGATGAATACGCCCGTCGAATGCGACTGGTGTCCCCAGCAGCGCATCCAGTGACATGGCTCCCGCAACGTCCGCCAGTCGGACCAGCCGCTGTGCCCTGGCCACAGCCAGAGCCCCAACTGCGGTCATGGCCTGCGTCCCGTTCAGGAGCGCCAGTCCTTCCTTCGCGGCCAGTTGAACCGGCCTGAGCCCCGCGCGGCGCAGCGCTTCGCCTCCCGAAAGCCGTTCGCCACGGTGGAACGCCTCTCCCTCCCCAATCGCAACCAGTGCCAGGTGCGCCAGTGGAGCAAGATCCCCGCTCGCACCCACCGATCCCTTCTCCGGAATCACCGGATGCACGCCGGCATTGAGCATTCCGATCAGCAGATCCACCACGTCGCCTCTGCAGCCGCTGAACCCCTTCGCCAGCACGTTGGCGCGCAGCAGCAACATCACTCGCGACTCTGCTTCAGAGAGAGGCTGGCCCACACCGCCCGCGTGGCTGCGCACCAGATTCGTTTGCAGCTGCGCCAGGTGCTCGGGAGCAATCCGCACCTCCGCCAGTTTGCCGAACCCCGTGTTCACGCCATAGACCGTCTGCCCCGTGGACAAAATGTCCTCGATCAGATTGCGGCTGGTGATCATGCGCTCACGTGTGGCGGACGCCAGTTCCACACGCCCGTCCCGCAACGCGACAGCTTCGATCTCCGCCAGGGTCAGCGGCTGCCCATCCAAGGCCAGAGTTTCCATACCGATGATCCTAGGGGCTGGGCAACCGTCCCGTACAGGCATAATCCCCACCCCGGTTCCAGATCCGCTTGAGAAATCCACTATGATGAAACCCTATGACAATGGATTCCACGGCCCTGATGGATACCTACGGACGAACCCTGCTCGATGAGCTACAGAAGAACGCGCGTCTCAGCGTCGCGGAACTGGGTCGCCGCATCGGCCTGTCCCCCACCGCTACCGCCGAACGCCTCAAGCAAATGGAAGAGATCGGTATCATCCACGGCTATACCGTGGAAATCGACCGCGAGGCTTTGGGCTTGGAGGTGATGGCCTTCATCCGCATGAGTTGCAATGGACAGAGCTATCACCGCCTGCTTGACTTCGTGCAAACCCTCCAGGAGGTTCGCGAATGCCACCACCTCACCGGCGGCGACGATCTGCTCTTGAAGGTGACCACCACCAGCATGGCCAATCTCGAAGCACTCATTGAGGCCCTGCTGCCCTACGGAACTCCAGTCACCAGCCTGGTCTTGTCCTCGCCCGTCGAACATCGCCGCTTTGCAGTCAACGGGAAGCTCATCAGCGTCAGCAAAAAGCCAGCCCCCCGGCGCCGATAGCCAGCCTAGACTTACGCTTCGCTTCCTCAGAAACCCGCCAGGCGCAGATACGTGCCTACGATCTGCTCTCCCCACAGAGCGCTCACAACTCCACCAATGCACAGAAAGGTCCCGAGTGGCAGCTTCATCTTCGCCCATGGCGCCTCTTCCGCGCGGTAGGAGTTCGCGACCAGCAAAACCATGGCCAGCAACGCGCCGATCACCACCCCGAAGAGAAACGACAGCAGCGCTCCCGGAAACCCGAGCCAGGCAGCCAGCATGGCCATCAGCTTGGCGTCTCCTAGTCCGATCCCCTCTTGTCGCTGCACCAGCCAGTAAATCCAGCGGATGAGAAGAATCGCCCCGGCGGCAGCGCCAACCCCAACCAGGTGCCCTGCAATCTTGAATCCTTCCACCCGTGCATTCATGGGAACACCGGCTTCATACACGATCTGCAGGTCCTGGACGAACCACCAGATCACGCCAAACACAATCCCCGGCACCGTCAGGAAATCAGGCAGCCACATGTTCTCCGCATCGAGCACAGCCAGTGCGATCAGCAGCCACGAAAACAGCATCATGGCGGCGGCGGTCTCCAGCGAAAAGACTGAAGACGTCGCCCGCCACGCGAATGCGGCCCACAGAGCGCCCACCGCGGCTTCCACCACCGGATAGCGGATCGGAATGCTTGACTTGCACTCGCGGCAACGGCCCCGCAGCACGATCCAGCTCAGCAGCGGCACATTCTCCCACCAGCTAAGCTCGCGCCCGCAAGATCGACAATGAGACCGTGGGCGGACGATGCTCTCGCCTTCGGGCCAACGGCTCAAGCAGACATTCAGAAAGCTGCCGAACGCCAGACCCAGAAGTCCTATGAAGATCGTCGCTAGAACTCGCGCCATACGGAAGTTCGAGTATACGGGTTCGAGTAGCCTCAGCCCACCACCTCGCGCGCCAACGGCGCGATGCTCGTACAGATGCCCGTTGAGACTAGGACTTCTTTACTGTGACCGTCGCGCCCCAGCTCCCATCCGCGGTGCCGAACGAGAAGTCGATCTGGTTATTCGCCAGCTTCCCTTTGTAGCTGAGCGCGTACGTCTGGCCCTGATAGTCCGTGTTCAACCAGAACGAGACCGTATCTCCCTCCACCTTGCCGTCATGAATCTCGATCGGCGACTGCCCCAGACCTTCTACGGTTCCAGTCACGGCAGATCCCGCACCCTTCAGGTTGAAGGTGAGCGGCACGGGGTTCCCATTGAATTCGAACGTCCCCTTCCAGGCGCCTGTCACTTCGCTCCCAGCCGCCGGAAGATCCGCGCCTTCCTTCTTCACCGTCAGCGTCGTTCCCCAGCTGCCATCTTCGGTGCCGAAAGTGAAATCGATCTCGTTCGGCAGAACCTTGCCCTTATAAACCAGCTTGTAGTTCTGGCCTTCATAGTCGGTGGTGATCCAGAAGGAAACGTTGTCGCCCTCGAGCTTGCCATCGTGAATCTCGGCTGGTGTAGTCGGCAGCCCCTCCACCGTACCCGTCACCGCGTCCCCGGCGGTCTTGAGATTGACCGTGACCGGCAGGCTATTGCCGTTGAACTCGAATGCACCCTTCCAGGCGCCACTAACGTCTGCCGCGAACGCGGCGGGAGCGACTAACAAAACTGCAAGACCCAAAAGCCGAATGACAGCCTTCATCCAATGCCTCCATTAAAACCAAGCGAGAGCCGAGTGTAGCAGTCCCCTTGGGGGATGTTCAATCTCGGCGCGCAGCTCTCGATGATTCCCTATTACGTGAGTCATCTCGCTTTCGTTCCCCAGGCCCATAAACGCCAAAGGCCTCCCGTTTGCGGAGGCCTTGGCGAGCGATCGGAAGCTTCGCTAGTTCGTGGGAGTCGAAGAGTAAAGCCCCGTGATGCTGGCGCTGGCCAGGATCTCTCCTCGCCGGCCCGCCGCAATCAACGCGTGATAGAGCGTCTCCCCATTGGCGGGGAAGTTCGTCGATCCCGGCAACTGCAGCGTACGGCTGAGTGCATATACCGTGAACACGTACTGGTGCGTATCGGGAGCAACGTTTGTGGGCGGGCACGGACCATCGTATTCCGGCCCCAGACCGAAATCATTCGCCACCATCGTCCCGTAGGTGCTGCCTGCCACACCGGCATTCGCCGGCAGTCCCGTCGCGGTGCCCGGAATGTTGTACATCCCCCAATGCGTGAAGGCCGCCGTCACGTCATAGAGCACCACCACAAACGAGCGGGTTCCCCACGGCGCGCCCGTCCAGGAAAGCTGGGGGGACTGGTCTCCACCCGGTGCACCGTTGGGCGAACACGTGTTCACTCCGTTCACCGGGTTGTTGAACACCGTGGAGAGTGGCATCGTCGCGTTATTGCTGAAGGTCGAACTGTAGACCTGGAACGGCTCTTGCGCCGAACCAACGGCAACGGCTAACCCCAGCACAGCGGCAACCGCAACCGTGAGCCGTAGGGATCTCAAGAAGTTGATCATTGTTCCTCCTCTGGAGCACTCTGAACCAATGCTGGCCAACCTTCTATCAACCGCTCGCGACAAGGGTCAAACGAAAAGACGATGAACGTGCCTCAAATCTAACCCGCACCAAACTCGCCCGTCACATCCGATACCATGGGTGCATGCCCACCGTTGCTCCTGGACAAACGTTATTGATCGATGCCGACGACACCCTCTGGGAAAACAACATCTACTTCGAGCGCGCCATCGCCGCCTTCATCGGTTTCCTCAATCACCGCGCCTACTCGCCCGCCGAAGTTCGTCAAACTCTGAATGCAGTGGAGCGCGAGACCATCCTCTCGCATGGCTATGGGCTCACAAGCTTCAAGCGCTCGCTCGTCTCCTGCTATGAGCGGCTCACCGAAGGTCCCGTTTCGCAGGAGAACCGCGAAAAGATCGAGTCCCTGGCCCAGACCATCGCCGATCAGGAGATTGAGCTGCTGCCCGAGGTGGGAGAGACGCTCGCCAATCTGGCCATGCGCCATCGCTTGATTCTGATGACCAAGGGAAATGAAGCCGAACAGGCTGACAAGTTGGCGCGCTCCGGCTTAGCCGCCTTCTTTTCCGCCGTCGAGATCGTGGCAGAAAAGGACCCCGCTACCTATGGCGCGGTCATTGCCCGCCATGAGCTGAAACCGCACACCAGTTGGATGATTGGCAATAGCCCGAAGAGCGATATCAATCCCGCCCTTGCAGCCGGATTGCACGCTGTCTTTCTCTTTCACAAAGACACCTGGGTGCTTGAACACGCGGAGGTCTCCGCTCCTGCCCAGGGACAGCAACTCATCGAGCTGGACGCCTTCGCCAAACTGACCACGATCTTCTAGCCGCCGGCCGTTCTCATCTTCCAGCGCCGAGCTCGAAGGCCCTCCCCTTCTACTCGTCGCAGCCCGTGCCTGCGCCGCACATGCCGCCTCCACCGCAGCAGGGCCCACCCATCGCGCAGGCAGTCGGAGGCGCGTAGCTGGAGCTGCCCTTGGAGATAGCGCCCGCACCGCCGCTGATCAGTCGCTTCACCGGCCCGCCACACGCCGGACACGTGCGCACCGCTTCCTCCGACATCTTCTGCCGCTGTTCAAACTGAATCTCGCACTCCTGGCACCGATACTCGTAGGCCGGCATCCGCACACTCCTTCGCGCTTCATTATAGAAATCTAATCTGCAACGCACTCTGCCACAGCCAGCGGCTCAACGTGAGTGCAATCCGTCACTGCGATCGGAGATCAATCTGCATATTTTTAGATCAGAGGTTCCCCCGTGTTTCACTTGGATTACGTTTCTTGCCTGCTCACCGTGCTCTCTACCTTCCTGGTTGGCCGCAAGCTCTGGATGGGCCTGGTTATCGCCGCCCTCAACAGCGTCATCATCTGCCTGATCGGCTGGAAGACTGCACAGTTCGGGTTCATCCCCGCGAACCTGATCTGCATCGCCGTCTACGCCTTCAGCATCCGCTCCTGGCGGCAAAAGCCCCAGCCGGAGCCGGTGTGGGTCGATGCCGGAGAGCGCCGCGCCCACTTCGAGGTCATTCGCCGCGCATCTTGACGCCGCCAATCGACTTCTGTTCTACTTTCATCAAGTCATGCCGTTCTACAGCGCCAACTCGAATCCCGTAGTCGTTCCCGGCATTCCCGTCGTGATTCGAATTAGCATTCCCATGCCGCGCGCGGGAGCGAGAGCCTGACAGACTAGGATTAAGCAACAAAGGATCCCAGGCCACCACCCGCAGACGCGGCTGGTGGCCTTTCTCTTTGCCGTCGAAAACATCAGCAAGCTCAGGAGCTTCATGTATATCCCGAAGTTCAACCAGGTCTCCGATCGCGCTCTTCTCCTGGAAGCGATGCGGCGCTACTCCTTCGCCATCCTGATGGGCAATGGCGCCGGGGCCGAGCCACCCACCGCCACTCACCTGCCCCTGGTTGTCAAAGACGAAGGGCCCCACGGGCTGCTCCTCGGACACTTCGCCAAGGCCAATCCCCACTGGAACTCGCTTGCTGGACGCGAGACCCTGGTCGTCTTCCCCGGTCCTCATAGCTATGTCTCGCCCAGCTGGTACGTCGACCCCATGTCCGTACCCACCTGGAACTACATCGCCATTCACGCCTACGGGCCTCTCGAACTCGTCGACGACGAAGCGCAGAAGGCCACCCTGCTCGACGAGTTGATCCAGGTCCACGAACTCCCCTACCTCGATCGCTGGCGCGCCATGCCCGCCGGCTATCGCCGCACGATGCTCTCCGGCATTATGGGTTTCCGGATTCCCATCACGCACATCGAGGGCAAGTTCAAGCTCAGCCAGAACCGCCCGCAAGAAGATCAACAGGCCATTCACGCAGCCCATGAGGCCGGCTCTGACGATGAGCGCGAGCTGGCCTACTGGATGGAACGGCTGGCTGTGCCGATCACCACCTGACATTTCGCATCTCCGTCTCCCTGCACCACGATGCAGGATCGCTAACCAAGTACGGCACCCAGCAACAGCAGGCGCAAGTTCACCCCAAGGAAGCTAGACATCATGACAACCCGCAAAGTCGAACTCTTCGATACCAGTCTCCGTGATGGACTTCAGCAGCCCAACCTGGAAGTCTCCGTCCCCAACGCCATCAGCCTGCTGCAGCGCATGGGTGCTTTCGGCGTACGCTACGCGGAGATCGGTTTCGCCGGAGCCAATCAGTTCGTCAGCGACTTGACGGCTGCTCTTCCCGGTGTCGACACGCGCGGCCTGCGCCTGGCTCTCTTCGGCCGCACTCGCGGGCGCGGCATGAAAGTCACCGACTGGCCCGATGTCGATTTCATGATCCGCCACCGGGACCACGTCCCCGTCGCCGTCGTTGTCGTCAAGTCGCGCCTGCTCGATGTCGGCCGGTCCCTGGAAACCACCCCCGAGGAAAACCTGCGCATGACCTCGGAGACCGTCGCCTGCCTGCAAGACCACGGACTGGAAGTCATCGTCGACCTCGAACATGCCATGGATGCCTACTGCGGACGCCGCGAGAACGGCATCCCCTGCGATCCCGAGTTCCGCCAGCAGAGCTTCGACTACTTCCACCAGATCGTCGCTCAGTGCGCCGACCAAAAAGTCAGCCGCCTCGTGGTCTGCGACACCACCGGCGGAGCCAGCCCTGAAGAAGTGACCCAGGCCATCGCCAACCTCGTTCGCGACTTCCCCTCCGCGCACTTCGGCTTCCACGGCCACACCGACCGCGGACTGGGCGTCGCCAATGCTCGCGCCGCGGTCCTCGCCGGAGCCGTTCAGATCCAAGGCACACTCATCGGCACGGGAGAGCGCTGCGGCAACGTCAACCTCACTACGCTCACAGGATCCATGCAGCTGCGCGGCGAGGCAGAGTTCGTTCCCCCAGCCGCTCTGCCCTGGCTCACCAGCTTGGCCCACGCCGCCTATGGTGCGTTCTCCCTCGACATCCCGCACGGCGCTCCCATCGTCGGACCCGGCGCATTCGGAACCTGGGCAGGCATGCACGGCAGCAGCGAACGCAAGAACCCCGGTGCTTACTTGTGGAGCGACCCCGCCGCGGTGGGCGCAACCCCCGTCATTGGCGTCAATGGGCACTCCGGCAGAGCCAACATCATGTTGCTCTCCGAATCCCTGGGAGTGCCGCTGACCGGACCTCAGGCTCAGCAACTCCTGGACCAGTACCAGCCCATGATCGAGGGCGGCGGCTTCACGGCCAGCGAGATCTCCTTCCGTCTGGCCTGCATGCAGGTCCTGGGCACTCTACCCAACCTGTTCACCGTCCGCAGCTGGCGGATCTTCGACGAAACCGACGAAACCGGTGGCCGCTTCGTGCAGGCCTTCCTGTCCCTCTCCATCGGAGACAAAACCATCGTCACCAGCCGCGCTGAAGGCACCGGCCCCGTGGACGCCATGACCCGCGCCATGCGCCTCGAACTCGACAAATGCTACCCCGCGCTCGAAAAGATGCGCCTGGGCCGCTTCAGCGTCACCGCCATCGATGTCTCGGCCCATGACTCGGCAGCCTACGTCCGCGTCACCGTCAGCTTCCAGGCGGACGGCCACGAACCCTGGATCACCGCCGGCGTCAGCAGCGACATGAACCAGGCCGCGCTCATGGCCATCGTGGATGGTTTCCACCACTGGCTCTTGCTCAACCAGACCCCGGCAGCCCGGCCGGAAATTGAAACCGTGAGTGCCTGATCCCATTCCAGTAACGAACTGCCGGACGTGGGATCACTGCAGCTAAGTTATTCACTGGATCCCGCGGCGATGAACTGCGGTTAGGACCAATCCTTTGTTATACTCATGTAGTTCACCCCGAGCGGAGGTGGCGAAATTGGCAGACGCACAAGCTTGAGGTGCTTGCGCCGCAAGGCATAGGGGTTCAAGTCCCCTCCTCCGCACCAAGTTTTCCGGAAAGCAGCTTTCTGAACATGCAGATTCTTTTCTACTTTGTGGTTGTGGTCCACGTGATCGTGAGCCTGTTCCTGATCGGTGTGGTTCTGTTGCAGCAGGGCCGTTCCGCTGACCTCGCCGGCGCCTTTGGCGGCCAGGGTTCGCAGACCGCTTTCGGCCCCCGCGCCGCAGCGAACGTCCTTACCCGCCTGACTACCTGGTCAGCGGTCATCTTCATGACTACCTCTCTCACCCTCACCATCCTGTACATGCGCTCCAGTCACTCCCGCTCTGTGCTCGACGGAACCACCACCTCCGCACCCGCCAAGACGGGCAAGTAAGAAAGCTTCCGAAAGGTTAGTCAAAGGGCAGGCCAACAGCCTGCCCTTTTCGCTGCTCTGAATACGCCCTCTAAAATAAGCACATGATTCTGGAGACCTTCGCCGTCGGCCCGCTGCAATGCAACTGCACCATCCTGGGAGACGAGGAGGCCGGCGAGGCCATCGTCATCGATCCCGGGGATGAGATCTCCCGCATCCACCGCCGCTTGATCGAGCTCGGCCTTAAGCTGAAGCAGATTCTCATCACCCACGCCCACATCGATCACGTTGGCGGCGCGCTTAAACTCAAAAAGCTGACCGGCGCTCCCATCCTCATGAACGAGAATGACTTGCCGCAGCTCAAGATGATGTCGATGCAGGCTGCCTGGCTAGGCATCCAAACCCCAGACGTCGCTCCCCCCGATGCCAGCCTGGATGAAGGGCTGAAGGTTGGCCTCGACCGCTACCCAGCCCAAGTGCTCTATACGCCGGGACATACTCAGGGCTCCGTCTGCCTCCACTTTGCCCCTCTCAACATGGTCTTCGTGGGCGATACCCTCTTCTCTGGCAGCATCGGCCGCACTGACCTGCCCGGTGGGAACGGCAAGCAGATCATCGATTCCATCGCCGCCCGCCTCCTGCCCCTTCCCGAAGATACCCGGGTCATCTCCGGTCATGGACCCGAAACGACCATCGGTCAGGAAAAGGCCGACAATCCCTTCCTTCAGTTCTGAAGGGAGGGTTCATCCCTCAAACGGGCAGCTCTGTGCACTTTCTCCACCTCACCGCAGTAACCCCCTCCAGTTTCAGGTCGTCCTCGGGGAATCCAATTTCAAGCCTCAGCTTTTCTCTCTTGATATCTTCCACTTAGAAAGTAATGCTCATCTAAGACTTGAGCTCCAATCCGCATCTATTACTTACTTGATGCTATCGAAAATACCGCATGATCTGCGTTACTCCAGTACTGAACTCCTGCGGCTGGGTAAGCAAACTTGCGACCAGCCAGCCCCTCTCCCCCAGTCCGAAGAAGTAACCGGGATGTACCCACACCCCGTGATCCAGCAGGCAGCTCACGGTCGTCTCGTCCGGCTCCAGGGCCGGTACCCGCAAGATGGCGTACCACCCGCCCTCCAGCTCCAGCCGCGAAATCATCGACTGCTCCGCGATCTGCCGGTCCAGGTCCAGCAGATTCTCCGACACCCGCTGCTGAATCTGCCCTTGGATAGCCCCTCGCTCCTCCAGCCAGCTCGGCAAGGCCCACTGCACCGGCGCGTTCATGGAAAGGAAAGTGTCGGCAATCACCTCCAGCCGCTCCAGCGCAGGCTCGCGCTGCGGACCCGTGGCGACAATCCAGGCAGCTTTCATCTGCGGCAGTCCGGCGATCTTGCTCATTCCGCTGACTACATACACCGGGACTCCCTCCAGCCCTGCCGCGAAACTGTTTGCCTCGACGGCAGATCGCCCTGGAAAGACGTAGTCCAGGAAGACCTCGTCCACAATCAGGGAGAGATCGAACTCCCGGCACAGCGCGCCCAGCTCTTGCGCCTCCCACCCCTTCGTAAAGTGGCCGGTGGGATTATTGGGATGCACCAGCACAATGACCCGTGTCTCGGGGTTGATTGCACGCCGAAACCCTTCCGGATCGATCTGCCAGCCATGGTCGTAAACCAGGGGCGCCGTTTTGAGCCGCACATCGTCCAGCGCTGCCAGGAAATCGAACAGTGGATAGCTTGGCTGCGGAATCAACACCTCGCTGCCCGGGTCGCAGAGCAGTCGAAACAGAAAGCTATACGCCTCGCTGGTGCTGGTGGTCAGAATCACCTGTTCCGGCAAGATGCCAACGTCGCGGTCCGCATAGTAGGTGCACACGGCACGCCGAGCCTCCAGCAGCCCACGCGGCTGCGGATCGTAATCGAGAGCCCGCGTGTCATTGAGCTTGGAGAGGAGTGCTGGTTCGTAAGTGAACCCGCACCGGGTGGGATTCGATGCGGTCAGATCCGCCACCGGCAGGCCGGCCCGCAAACGCTCCCGGTGTGCGTGCGACAAGTCGCTCTCTTCGGTGTTCCAGTTCGTTCGCTTCGAGAAGCGCATGTCCCGATTGTTTCACTCTGCCAAGCCCCAGCCCCGCCAGTCCCAGCGCCTCGAGATGACAAAATAGGAACACGCGTCCTCCCAACTCCCACGGACGCATTCAGGAGGGGTCTTGGCTCTGCGCGCGGTTGTCTTCGACTACGGTATGGTGTTGACCGGTTTGCCCGACCAGCAGTCCCACGACGCCATGGTGCGCATCACCGGGCTCTCCCGCGAGCGCTTCGAAGAACTGTACTGGGCAGACCGTCACGCCTACGACGAAGGCAAGCTGTCCGGAGTCACCTTCTGGCAGAAGTTTGCCCGCGACTCGGGACTGAACTTTGGCCCGCAGACCCTCGACGAACTGAATCGCCTGGACGCCCGCATGTGGACCACCGAGGACCCCGCCATGGTGAGCTGGCAAGCGCAACTCAAGCAGGCGGGACTGCGCACCGCCATCCGCTCCAATATGGGCGATTCCGTGTTGGAGAGCATTCAAAAGGCCTTCTCTTGGATCGGCAACTTCGATGTCCTGGTGTGGAGCTATCAGCTCGGCATCGCCAAGCCGGACCCCGCCATCTACCAGCACGTGCTGGAGAAGCTGGGAACCGCGGCGGAAGAGACCATCTTCATCGACGACAAGCAGGTCAACATCGATGCTGCCTCCGCCCTGGGCATGAAAGGGTTCCTCTTCACCGATATCCAGCAGCTGCGCAAAGATCTCGAAGCCGCCGGGTTCAACGGATCGCTGCCCTTTCCCCCGCGCTAAATCCATCTGCGCGGGTCACGCTGTAACTGCGCCGGCTCGGCTCAGTGCGATACACTTGCTTGCCGTCGGCGCAGAACAGCAGAAACACCACTGCAAAACATGCCTGTCGTGCGTCCGGCGCAATCGCCAGGAGCCGCTCTTCGTCTCCCGGCGCCATTGAGGAGGCAAGATGAGGACATCGCGCACAACGACCCTGGCTGCGGGCCTGGGCATCGGATTGCTGGCAGTCCATTTGGCAGCGCAATCGGTTCCGGTTGTCACTGGAGACCAACGCGTCGACAAGCTGCTCAGCCAAATGACGCTCCCGGAAAAGCTCACACTGATCCACGGCACCCATGAGGATCCCAAGGTCTATCAGGGCCAGGCTGGCTACCTCGGTGGTGTCCCCCGATTAAGCATTCCTGGCCTGCGCTTTGCCGACGGCCCGCCGGGAGTTCTGACCCGCCATCCTTCTCAAGGCGAGACCGCCACCATGGGCGTCGCTGCCACTTTTAGCGCGAAAGATGCCGAAGACAACGGCCTCGTGATCGGTCGCGAAGACCGCGCGCTGGGCATCGATGTCTCCCTCCAGCCCTTCGTCAACATCGATCGTGATTTGGAGTTCGGCCGCGGCTACAACACCTTCGGCGAAGATCCTTATCTCACCTCAGTCATGGGTGCGGCCGAGATCAAAGGTATCCAGTCGCAGCACGTCATGGCCCAGGTCAAGCACTACGTCGGTTACGACTCCAACGGAACCAGCACCTTCATCGACGACCAGACACTCCACGAAGTCTACGTCGCGCCGTTCGACGCCGCGGTCAAAGCGGGCGTCTCGTCCATCATGTGCTCTTATAACCGGCTGAACGGCACCTTTGCCTGCGGCAACAAGGACACCCTCACAACCATCCTGCGCGACCAACTCGGCTTCAAGGGCTTCGTCACCTCCGACTGGGGCGCCGTACACGCGGTGAACTTTATCAATGCCGGTCTCGATATGGAGATGCCCGGCGAGCCCGATCCCAAGATGCCGATCCCGTCTTTCTTCGATCTGCAGCCAGTCCCGCCTCCACCGCCTCCTCACGCCATGGCCGACATCATGGAGATGTTCGGCGGCCACATACCCGAGGAGCCCGCACCCGGTCCCTCTGGACCGAGCGACTTCGGCGTAAAGCTCAATCCTGAAAAGATGAGTCAGGCACTTAAAGACGGTACCGTCACCGAGGCGGCCGTTACCCGCGCTGCTGGACGAGTGCTCTATGAGATCGTTCATTTCGGCTACATGGACGGCATGCAAAAGCACGACGTCACCCAGCAGGACATTGAAGCCAACGCCAAGATCATCCAGAAGACCGGTGAAGATGCCGCCGTGCTCCTGAAGAATGAGGATCACGCCCTTCCGCTCAAGGCTGGCGATCTCGACTCCGTGGTGCTGATCGGCCCCACCGCAGGACAGGTCGACTCCATCGGCATCAATGGCGAGCGCTCCGTCGGCCTGCCGCAACGCCAGGTAGGTCCTCTGGCAGCCATGAAGAAGATCTCCGGGAATGAAAACATTCAGTTCGCCGTGAACGACGACATGAACGGCACCACCATTCCGGCCAACCTCCTCAGCCACGACGGCAAACCCGGACTGGTCCGCGCCGGGGCTGGCCCGGAGAAGGTCGATGAGCAGATCGACTTCACCACCGCCAAGGGCAATGCCCTGCCCCCCTTCTCCATGCTTACCTGGAAAGGAACCCTGACTCCGCCCCACGCCGGAGAGTACTGGATCTACCTTCAGGCGCTCGGCACCAATGCCAGCATCTCCATCGACGGCAAGCGAGTGGCGCGCACCGGCGCCTTCCAGGGCGGCGTGCACGGCGACATCCTCCAGGCCAATCATGACAACTTCGTCCCCACGCCCGACGGCCTGGACAACGTTCGTCGCGCGCTGCAACTCAGTGCGGGTCCGCATACGGTCGAGATCTCCACCTCGCCCGACTCCTCCGGTTCTCCCGTGCAACTTCGCCTCAACTGGTACACCCCCGAGCAGCGCAAGGCCGATCACGAAGCCGCCATCGCCGCTGCCAAAAAAGCGCAGACCGCGGTCGTGTTTGTGTGGACCCGCCTCACCCCGGTCTTCGGACTCCCCGGAGATCAAGACAAATTGGTAGAGGAGATCGCAGCAGTCAACCCCAACACCATCGTGGTACTGAACACCAGCCAGCCCATCGCCCTGCCCTGGGTGGACAAGGTGAAAGCGGTTCTCGAGATGTGGTGGCCCGGCGATGAAGGTGGATGGGCTACCGCCAACCTGCTGCTCGGCAAAGTCAGCCCTGCCGGACGGCTTCCTGTCACCTGGGGCAAGAACCTCACCGACTACCCGGCCACCGACCCCAAGCACCCCGAGCGTTCCTGGAAGGGTGTGGATGGAAAAACCACCTACAGCGAAGGCATCCATGTCGGCTATCGCTGGTTCGATAAAGAAAAGATTGATCCGCTCTTCGCCTTCGGCCACGGCCTGAGCTACACCACCTTCGAGTACTCCGATCTCAAGGTCGCCAAGGCCTCTGACGGTGGACTCGATGTTTCAGTGCACATCAAGAACACCGGGCCGGCGGAGTCCGACGAAGTGCCGCAGGTCTACCTCGGCGCCCCGGACAAAGCTCCCGAAGGAGTGCAGTTCGCCGTGCACACGCTTGCCGCCTTCGATCGCATTCACCTGGCTGCGAACGAAGCAAAGGACGTGACCCTGCATGTTCCAGAGCGGCAGTTGCAGTACTGGTCGACGAAGGACACCAAGTGGGTGAGGCCCAGCGGCACGCGCACGGTGTACGTAGGCGCTTCATCGCGCGACCTTCGTCTGAATCAATCGGTAGAGCCATAGCTCTGCGCGAGCCAACCCTGAGCGCGCGTGTCCAAACCTACCTGGGTGGCTGCGCGCGCTCATCCCTTCTGCAATTCCAACTGCCCTCTCACCCCTGCTCGCTTGCCCCGCATTACACTGGTTGCCATGCCTCTTCGTCTCTACGTCGCCAGCACCAGCCAGGGTAAGTTGAAGGATTTTCGTACCGCCGCGGAGGTCCACGGGATCTCCGTCGAGCCACTCCCAGGCCTGGCGACCATTCCCGCGCCCGAAGAGGATGGAGAGACCTTCACCGCCAACGCCACCCTCAAGGCCATCTACTATTCGCGCTTCGCCCCTGGACAGCTGGTGCTCGCGGACGACTCCGGCCTCGAAGTCGACGCTCTCAACGGAGCCCCTGGCGTGCGCTCGGCCCGCTTTGCCGCCGACGCCGGCATGGTCGACTCCCCCGATGCCAATGACAACACCGACGTCTGGAACAACATGGTCCTGCTCCAGCGCATGGCCGAGCATCCCTCCGCCGATCGCGGCGCCCGCTACCGCTGCGTGCTCGTCGCCGCCCGGGACGGCGTTCCCTATTACACCGCCGAGGGCTCCGTCGAGGGTCTCATCCTCGATTCTCCCCGCGGTACCGGCGGCTTCGGCTACGACCCTCTCTTCTACCTGCCCGAGCTGAAGAAGACCATGGCCGAAATTGATCTCACCACCAAGCACACCCTCAGCCATCGTGGCCGCGCCATGGAGAAACTCCTCAAAGCGATGTCGCACTAGTGCTCCGTCGCATCATGTGAGATCTTGCTCTCCGCCCGGCCTTCTTTTTCGAGCTTTCAAGAAAAGTTCTGTAACGATCTGCTCCGCCCCTTCACTACTTGTCAGACGACGATTGCACTGGGTGACCGGCACGGAGTGACCACTCGCCTGCAACCTCGGTTTTAGGCGAGAAAATTCCGTGCCGGCTCTTTTTGAGGCGCATCCATGAACATCCTTTCTCTAGCAGAATCCCCTGAAGTCTTCCTCTGCCTGCTGCTGCTCTGTAGCGCGGCCTCGAGTCTGGTCTACTCCTGGCGCAGCCGCAAGCTCTTCAATCGCCTTGATCTCTCCCGCCCTCGCGCCTGCTCCTCTCTCGATCACTCGTCATCTGAACGCATCTAGTTCTCTCCTCCCAAACGACACTCCGGGCCGACCCCAATCGGCCCTTCTTTTTTGCCTGCTTTTCAGCAGATGCAAAACACAGCCCTGCTTGCCTTGACGATCGTTCGGCGCGTTACCAATAATGCTTGGGTAATCTGCGTACCAATTTCGTCTCTCTATCCGGAACGCAGGCAGCAATCTGTCATCGCAGTTCGAGGGTTAAATCGTCATGGCCACTGCCCAACATCCTGCCCCTTCTAAGCTCCGCCCTGGCGTTCAACCATTGAGAGCCGGCGAGGGCAATAGCTTCATCTGGCGTAAGCTGCACTCGCTCCTGGGCATCATCCCCATCGGCGCCTTCCTCATTGAGCACCTGCTTTCGAACTTCGAGGCACTCAAAGGACCGCTCGCATACGCAGAACAAGTCAAGTTCCTCAACTCCCTTCCCCTGGTGCGCGTGCTGGAGTGGGCCTTCATCTTCCTGCCCATCCTGTACCACGGCGTCTACGGGGTCTACATCTGGCTGCGTGGCAAGTCCAACGTGGTCTACTACCCCTTCGCCGGCAACTGGCTCTACACCGCCCAGCGTTGGACCGGGGGCATCGCTTTCCTCTACATCGGCTACCACGTGGCCACCCAGCGCTTCATGGGCGTGAGCCTTCCAGAGAACCCCGGCGCGGCCTTCTGGAAGGTGCAGCATGAACTGGCCAATCCGCTGATCCTGGCCTTCTACATCATCGCCATGATCGCCGTATGCTGGCACTTCGCTTACGGCATCTGGCTGTTCGCCGCCAAGTGGGGCATCACTCCTGGAGCCACCGCACGCCGTCGTTTCGGCTGGGCCTGCCTGGCAGGCGGTGTTCTGCTGGCCGCTCTCGGCATCGCCAGCCTCTTCGCCTTTGTCGGCCCCCAATATCGGAACGCGCCTCAAAACGCTTTGCCGGTCGCTCCCCTGGTCATTGCATCGTAGAGGCACACCAAGCTCTCAAGAGGACAGAGATAAATGGCAGCAGCAATCGCAGAACAGGCTCGCTTCGGCTGGAACACCTTCCAGTCCACTCCTCCTGTTCTCGATGCCGCGTGGCCTGCCCTTGGCAATCATGCGGGCCGTAGCGCGTCACGGCTAGCCCCCAAGCTAGTCTCATCATTTTGTTCGTACCGGATTGCGGCGCCGTTTCGCTCTACTCCGCCCCTCTCCGGTTTTGCTGCGTAGGACGTAGAAAGGAACTTCTCAAGATCATGGCGGCATCACCCAGAATCATTGTGGTTGGCGGAGGATTGGCGGGCTTGGCGGCAGTCATCAAGATTGCTGAAGCCGGCGGCACCGTCGACCTGTTCTCGATCGTCCCTGTGAAGCGCTCGCACTCGGTTTGCGCCCAAGGCGGCATCAATGCAGCCAAGAACCTGAAGGGCGAGGGCGACACCACCGCGCAGCACTTCGACGACACCATCTACGGTGGCGACTTCCTGGCCAACCAGACCCCCGTCAAAGCCATGTGCGAGGCCGCTCCCGGCATCATCGACCTGCTCGATCGCATGGGCGTGCCCTTCAACCGGACCCCCGAGGGCCTGCTCGACTTCCGCCGCTTCGGCGGCACTCTCTACCACCGCACCGCCTTTGCCGGCGCCACCACCGGACAGCAGCTGCTCTACGCGCTCGACGAGCAGGTGCGCCGCTACGAAGCCGACGGCAAAGTCCGCAAGTACGAAGGCTGGGAGTTCCTCTCCGCCATCGTCGACAACAAGGGCGTCTGCCGTGGCATCACCGCCATGGACCTGCGCACAATGGAACTGCGCGCCTTCCCTGCGGAAGCCGTCATCCTCGCCACCGGCGGTATCGGCGCCATCTTCGGCAAGAGCACCAACTCGGTCGTCTGCACCGGCTCCGCGCAGGCCGCGGTGTTCCAGCAGGGGGCCTACTACGCCAACGGCGAGTTCATCCAGGTTCACCCCACCTCCATCCCCGGCGAAGACAAGCTGCGCCTCATGTCGGAGTCGGCTCGCGGAGAAGGCGGCCGCGTTTGGGTTCCGCGTACCGCCGGCGACAAGCGCAACTTCAAGCAGATTCCTGAGTCGGAGCGCTTCTACTTCCTCGAGGAGTGGTATCCCAAGTACGGCAACCTCGTGCCTCGTGACGTGGCCACTCGCGCCATTCACAAGGTCGTCTACGAACTTGGGCTCGGCCTCGAAGGCCAGCCGATGGTCTACCTTGACCTGACGCACATTGATCGCGCCACGCTGAACCGCAAGCTCGAAGGCATTCTCGAGATCTACGAGAAGTTCGTCGGCGACGACCCGCGCGATGTGCCCATGAAGATCTTCCCCGGCATGCACTACACCATGGGCGGCCTGTGGGTGGACTTCAACCAGATGACCAACATCCCTGGTCTATTTGCGGCTGGCGAATGCGAGTACCAGTACCACGGCGCCAATCGCCTGGGTGCCAACTCCCTGGTGAGCTGCATCCACGGCGGCTTCTCCGCTGGACCGATTGCCCTGAAGTACGCCAAGGATGTTGCCGCGGCCGAGGGCGACGGAGGCGCGGCAGTCGAACTGGCTCGCCAGGCCGAGCTGAACAAGCGCCTCATCAACAATCAGGGCAACGAGAATCCCTTCAAGCTTTGGCGCGAGCTGGGCCAGACCATGACCGAGCACGCCACCGTCATTCGCTACAACAAGGGACTCAAGCAGGCCGACCAGAAGATCGTGGAACTGATAGAGCGCTACGACAAGGTCAACCTCAGCGACAAAAGCCAGTGGGCCAATACCAGCTTCGCGTTCGCCCGTCAGCTGAAGAACATGCTGGAGCTGTCGCGTGTTGTGGTGCAGGGCGCGGCCCTTCGCGATGAATCGCGCGGCGCCCACTACAAGCCCGATTTTCCGGATCGCAACGACGAGAAGTTCCTCAAGACCACCAAGGCCAGCTTCACCGGAACCATCGAAGGCCCGCGCTTGGAGTTTGAAGACGTGGATATTCAGTACATCAAACCGCGCCCGCGCCGTTACGACGCTGCCAAATAGTTTGGATTTGGGTGCCCCATCCTGGCCGCGTGTTATGCGGCTAGTGGGATCGCAGCCACCTTGTACACCCGAGCAATGGGGCCTCGGCCCCGAAGGACCGCCACACCATGGCTAACAAGACCGTACAACTCGAAATCAAGCGCCAGGCCAGTCCCGATGCCCCCGCCGTATGGGAAAAGTTCGAGCTCCCCTGGCGCCCCGGCATGAATGTGATCTCCGCCATGATGGAGATCGCCGCCAATCCGGTGACCGCTGAGGGCAAAGAGACCACGCCCATCACCTACGATTCGAACTGCCTCGAGGAGATCTGCGGCTCCTGCGCCATGCGTATCAACGGCAAGGCTCGCATGGCTTGCTCCGCCCTTGTTGAGAACCTGGAACAGCCCATCAAGATTGAGCCGCTCTCCAAGTTTCCTCTGGTCCGCGATCTGCAAGTCGATCGCTCCGTTCTCTTCGAGAACCTGATGCGGGTGAAGGCCTGGGTACCGGTCGACGGCACTTACGATCTGGGCTCCGGCCCGCGCGTCTTCCCCCAGCAGCAGGAAGCCAACTACCCTCTCTCGAACTGCATCTCCTGCACCTGCTGCATGGAAGTCTGCCCGCAGTTCAATGAGGCCACCGGCTTCGTCGGCGCCGCTACCATCGCTCAGGTCAAGCTCTTCAACAATCACCCCACCGGCAAGGTCTTCAAGGAAGAGCGCCTGCGCGCCTTGGCCGGCGACGGCGGCATTCAGGAGTGCGGCTACGCGCAGAACTGCGTCGAAGTCTGCCCCAAGCAGATCCCTCTCACCGATGCCATCGCCGACGTGGGCCGCGACGTCGTCATCCAGAAAGCCAAGGACTGGCTGCGTAAGTAGTCCCGCTAACTCGACCCAAAGCAAAGGGCGCGGCTCAAGGCTGCGCCCTTCGTCTTTCCATCAGTCGCACGGCGAACCGACCCAATCCCCAATGCTCGCGTTGCGCTCTAGCCCCCACCTCTGTTTGCGACCCGCCGCGGATGAAACCGTAGCGCCGGCTTCCCAGCCGGCTGTAGCGTGGGTCTCCAGACCCGCGCATTGGGGATCTTTCCAAAGTTTGCTTCTCGTTAGAACGGGGCTCCGGTTCAGAACCCCGCCATCCAATCCTGCAACAGCGCCGGGAAGCATCCCAACACCACCACGCCTGTCGCTGCCAGCAGCAGCACCAGCATCGTGATCGGATGCACCTTGATCGGAGCCTCATCCGTCGCCGGCATCACATAAGCGCGCTTGAGCACCTGCAGATAGTAGTAGAGCGACACCGCGCTCATGGCCAACGCAATCGCGACCAGCGCGAACGGAACCACTCCGCCGGAGACGCTCAGTACCGCGGCAAACAGATTGAACTTCGCCCAGAAGCCTACCAGCGGCGGAATGCCGGCCAACGACAGAAACAGAATCAGCAACACCCCGGCCAGCACCGGATTCCGCTTGTGCAGCCCCAGAAAGCCGTCCATGCGATCGGTGCCCGTTGCGCGCTCCACTACGCCAATCACGCCGAACGCCCCAATGGTCGTCAGCCCGTAAGTCAGGATGTAGTAGAGAACAGCCTGCGCGTTACGCGGTCCATGCGACGGATACGCGATCGCCAGCAGAATGTACCCCGCATGAGCGATGGCGGAATACGCCAACAGCCGGCGCACGCTGATTTGAGCCAGCGCCGCCAGATTACCGACCAGCATCGAAGCCGCCGCAAGCACCGCCAACAGCAGCATCCACGGGCCTTGCAGCTCGAGATACTTCGGAGCCGCCCCCAAAGGGAACGCATGGAACAGAATCATGAGGCCGTGATGCATCTCGCCGAACGGATGCGCAATAGCTGCGCCGATCCCCAGCAGTAGCGCAAAGCTCGCCACCTTCGAAACCGAAGCGATAAAGGCTGCCGCCGGTGCCGGCGCGCCCTCATACGCATCCGGAGCCCACAGATGGAACGGAACCGCAGCCACCTTGAAGCCCAGCCCCGCGGCAATCAGCACCAGCGCCACGTAAAACAACGGACTTCCCGCACCAACCGAAGTAATGGAACCCTGCACCACCTGGTGCAGGTTCGTCGAGCCGGTCAGCCCGTAGAGATAGCTGAAGCCGAACAACAGAAACGCAGCGGACATGCCGCCAAACAGGTAATACTTCAGCGCGCCTTCCGCGCTCTTGCCGGAGAACTTGGCAAACGCCGTCAGGATGTAGAGCCCCAGGCTGAGCAGTTCCAGCCCGACAAAGATCACCAGCAGATCCTGCGCCGCCGCGATGATCAGGCCGCCCGTCGCCGACATCAGCACCACGGCTACGTACTCGCCCACATGGCGCGTGAATCCCGAGTCAATCAGCAGAAGCAGCGTCAGCGCAGTCAATCCCAGCACGCCGATCTGCGCAATCAGAGCGATGCCGCCCCCGGCCAGCAATGTGTCGCTGCCGATCGCGAACGTCGTAGCCCCATTACCCACCGCAAACCAGAGCGCGACCACGCTGCCGATCACGCCCAGCATCGCCGCAACCGCCGCGCGTACACTCAACGCAGCCTTGCGCAGGAAACCCAGGTCGACCACCAGCACCAGCAGCGCTGCTACTTCCAGAACCGTCTCCGGCAACGTAACGCGGAAGAGATCTGCGTAGTTCATTGTCCCCCTCCCGCAAGCAGCGCCTTCACCGCCGGTTCAATCGTGTCCAGCAGCAGGCGCGGATAAAGGCCGATGACGAGACTAGCCGCGGTCAGCAGGCTGAAGCCGGTAATCTCCGGCCAGGTAATCGCATCGAGATGCTGCCAGCCCTCTTTGGGATGATCCTCGGCCGTCGGCCGCACATCCGTGAAGAACGCCTTCTGCAGCGCGCGCCACGTGTAGGCCACGCCCACCACAATGCCGATGCCGGCGGATACTGTCCAGAAGGGATTGGCATGCCACGACCCGATCAGCACTTGCAGCTCGGCCACAAATCCTGAAAAGCCCGGCAACCCCATCGATGCCATGCCCGCGATCACGAAGGCCCATGCCGCGAACGGCAATCGCCGCGACAGATGCATGCGTTCAAGCTCGGCAAGCTGCCGCGTGTGCGTCCGCTCGTAGACAATTCGTCCGACAATAGCGAACAGCAGCCCCGCAATCACCCCATGCGAGTACATCTGCAGCACCGCGCCCGTGATGCCAATCTGATTCAGCGTCATCAAGCCCAGCAGCACAAAGCCCATGTGGCTCACGCTGGAGTAGCCGATGACGAACTTGAAATCCGTCTGCACCAGTGCCACCAGCGCTCCGTAAAGAATGCCAATGACCGCCAGCACCGCGAACACATCGCGCCACGAACCCAGGCCGAGGAACGTAAAGCCCCACGGGTCCATGCCGTGCGGGAACAGTCCCATCGCCACCCGCAGACACCCGTACGCTCCCAGCTTCATCACCACGCCCGCCAGCAGCATGGAAGCGGCAGTCGGCGCGGCCACGTGGCCCGTCGGCGCCCAGGTGTGAAACGGCCACATACCCGCCAAGATGGCGAATCCTACGAACGTCAGCGGGAACGCCCACATCTGAAAGCTCACCGGCAACCCCGCATGCGCCAGGTCAATCAACGCAGTGGAGTGGCTACCCGAGCTCGCATACGCCGCCAGCAGCGCAATCAACACCATCGCCGAGCCCACGAACGAGTAGAGTGCCAGCTTCATCGCCGCGTACTCACGCCGCGTCGATCCCCAGATCGCGATCAGGAAGTACTTGGGCACAATCGCGATCTCATAAAACACAAACAACAAGAAGAGGTCGAAGCTGAGAAATACCCCGTAGACGCCGCCGATCAGCGCGAGAAAGAAGGCAAAGAACTCATTGGTGCGCCGGTCGATATTCCAGCTGAACAGCACACCCGCAACTGCAGCCAGGCCCGTGAGCAATACCAGCACGCGGCTGATGCCATCGGCCGCCAACATGTAGTGAATGCCCATCGAGGGCACCCAGGCAGCATCCACCAGCGTGATGCGCCCTTGCCCCACGCCGGCAATGAACCCGGAGAGCGCAATCGCAAACCCCGCCAGAGCAATTACCAGAGCCAGCACGCGTGCCAGCCCCGCCCGCCCTTTGGGTAAGAGCGCTTCCAGCAGGGCGCCGGCAAACGAGAGATAAATCGTCCACGCTAACATCAGAATCTCCAGTGCGCCAGCAGGTTCACGACCGTTGGGTTCACGCTGTCCACAATCAATTGCGGCAGCAGTCCGATGAGCACCATCAGTGCAATCACCGGGGCCATCGCCAGGCGTTCTCCGCTGTGCATATCAGGGAAGCTGGCCCAGCGTTCCGGCACAGGGCCGGTAAAGACCTTCTGGATCACCGTCAAAATCACCACTGCCGTCACCAGCAGCCCCAGCACCGAGACCGTGGCGGATACCCACGACAGCGGGAAGACGCCGCGGAAGATCAGAAACTCGCCCACGAAGCCGTTCAAGCCCGGCAGGCCCAGCGAGGAGAACAGCGCAAAGCCCATCAGCCCGGCAAACACCGGAGCAGGCTTGCGCAGACCGCCGAAGTCCTCGATGCCGCGAATGCCGCCGCTGCGCTCCTGCAACATGGCGATAAACCAGAACAAGGCAGCTGCGGTAATGCCGTGATTGAACATCTGCAGAATCACGCCATTCAACGCCGCGGCTTGGCTCGACTGCATGGCAACGCTTGTCGCCGGCACGGCCAGCGCGAAGATGCCCAGCTGGCAATATCCAAGATGGTTTACCGAGGAGTACGCAAAGACTCGCTTCAAGTCCTTCTGCGCCGCGGCCGCCCACGCGCCCATCACCACCGTGAGCACTGCCAGCACCAACAGCGGCGTTCGCATCTGCGAAATCTGCGCGCCGAAGATCGGCAACGCCAGCCGCAGCAGCCCGTACACGCCCATCTTCGACATCGTGCCCGTCAGCAGCATCGTGACCGGCGATGGCGCTTCACTGTACGCCGCAGGCAGCCAGGTGTGGAACGGCATCAGCGGTACCTTCACCGCGAATCCAGCCAACACGCCAATGGCCAGCCACGGCATCACCGGACCGAGTTGTGCAGTCACCAACTGCTCCAGTTCCCCAGTGGTGGCGAGCAGCGAGAGATGAATGAAGTCCATGCTGCCCGTCACCAGGAAGACCGCCAGGAACGCCAGCAACAATCCCACCGACCCCGCCATGGTGTAGACGAAGAACTGCGTTGCCGCAGGTCCCCGCTTCGGCCCTCCCCACAACTTGATCAGGAAGAACGCCGGAATCAGTCCCAGCTCCCAGTACAAGAACCAGTGATAGAAGTTCAGCGCCGTGAAGGTCCCGAACAGCGCAGCCTCGAGCAACAGCACCAGCGCAAAGTAGAGACCCGGCTGATGGTGCACGCGATGCGCTGCATCCACCGACATCAGCGTCACAATCGCCGACAGCAGCAGCATCAAAGCGCTCAGTCCGTCGGCTCCCAGGTGATACTCAATCCCCAGCGAAGGCGCCCACGCAGCGGTCTCCTGCAAACCGATCGATCCGTTCGCCGGAATGTGCATCCACACCACCAGCGAGATGATGATCGTCGCCAACGCCGTAATCATGGCCACGCCGCGCGCATGCTTGCCGGAGACCAAGGCAATCAGTGCGCCAACCACGGGTAGAGCAGTCAGTATGGTAAGTATCGGCACGTTCATCCCCGGCTGCTCCAAATCAAAATTGCCACCAGCACCACCACCGCCAGTGCCAGCAGCCGCAGATAGCTCTGCACCCGGCCTGACTGCACGCGGGCCAAAAGTCCTCCACCCACTGAGAGCTCTTCGCAGCCCTTATCGAACCCGCCATTGACCCAGTTCTCATCGAGGAACCGATTGAACTTTGCCCAGAGTCCGAAGAACCACATCACCAGGGCAACGATGCCGCCCCACACGCGCCGATCGAACCAGTCAGCTACCCGCGCCCACCACGCGTAGAAGGCGATGACCGTCACGCCGTAGAGTTCGTCTACGTAAATGCGATTCTGAAGCACCCGGAAGACGGCAGGCATCGCCTTCTCCAGCGTGTCCGGCTCCTCCGGCCGCGGAGACTTGTTGCCGTACAGTGCCCAACCCAATCCCAGCCCCAGAAATACCACCAGGGTCGACGTCGCCATCAGCGTGAACAAGCCTGGTTCGCTGAAACCAGCCAGTCCGAAGTTCGCTGGATGATTGGTGATGAAGCTGCGGAACCATGGCCACGCCGGCGTGCCCAAAACCCCGAGCGCAATCGCGAAGAACGCCAGAATCGCCAGCGGCGTGGTCATTACCTTGGGGCTCTCATGCGCGTGTCCGTGCCCCCGGTACTGCCCGAAGAACACATAGCTGACTTGGCGCGTCATATAGAACGCCGTTAGCAGCGCGCCAAACACCAGCAGAAAGTACGGCCCCTGCCCTGCTTTCCATTGATGCGCCGATTCCAGAATCGCGTCCTTGCTCCAGAAGCCGGAGAAGATCAG
>CBJOJD010000015.1:0-33515 GCA_966443485.1 uncultured bacterium
GAGGACAACACCAAGGGCATGGCCTTCGGCCACACCTGGACCCCCACCTCCAGCATCGTGAACGATCTTCGGTATGGCTATGTCCGCCAGGGCTTCGCCAGCGCCGGAGTGGGCACCGGCGACTACGTAGAAATCCGCTTCCTCACTCAGCCCGACGCACACACACGCAGCTCCATCGTTCATGTCCCGGTAAACACCATCGTGGACACCCTCAGCTGGACCAAAGGCGAACACTCGTTTTCCTTCGGCGGCAACTGGCGCATGGTGCAAAACCAGACCAACACCAACGCCAACTCCTTCCAGCGTGGTTCCACCAATCCCTCATACCTGAGCGGCCGGGACGCGCCCGATCCTCAGACGATCGGCATGCCCGCGGTCGATGGGGGCTACACGACCTCCTTCGATTACGCTTACGCTAACCTGGTCGGCGACGTTGCGGAATGGGATACGGTGGGCAACTACATTGTGACCAGCCCCACCACGGGCACTCTGCAACCAGACGGCGCCTTCCTCAAACGGCAGTTCAAGACCAACGAGTTCGAGTACTTCCTTCAGGACTCCTGGAGAGTTCGTCCCAACCTGACTGTCACCTTCGGATTGCGTCATACCATCCTGCAGACCCCCTACGAGACGAAGGGACAGCAGGTGGCTCCCACCGTCGACACGCATGAGTGGTTTTTGAAGCGCGGTGAGGCCGCTGCCCAGGGCCGGGTCTTCGAAGACGATCTGTTCTTTGCGCCGAATGGCAAAGCCAATGGCAAGCCGGGCTTCTGGCCTAAGGAGAAGACGGATTTCGCGCCGCGCTTGGCAGTCGTCTACTCTCCCAACCCCAAGACCTCCATCCGCTCCGGCTTCGGTATCTATTACGATCACTACGGCGAGGCTTTGACCAGCCAGTTCGCCCGCCGTGGCTCGTTTGGCCTCTCCGGGCAGTACCAAAGCCCCGCGAATTCCGTCGGCTATGAGACGGCCCCCCGTTTCACGGGTCCTCGCGATATGCCGACCAGCCTTCCAGGCGTCATCTCGCCTCAAACACAGAACTATCCGTACGCTGTTCCCAACGGAGCCTTCGGTATCAATTGGGGCATCGACAACCACGTGCATACCCCGTACACCGAGGCCTTCAACTTTTCGGTGCAGCGTGAACTTCCTGGCGGATTCCTGGTTGACGCGGCCTATGTCGGCCGCATTGGCCGTCACCTCTTCCAGCAACTCGACTTGGCAGAACCCGTCGACCTCAACGATCCCAAGGGCGCTGGCGATTACTTCAGCGCTGGCAAGCAGATGTCCAAGACTGCCGACCAACTTGGTGGATCGTGCGCCTACTGCAGCGATGGCACATTCCAGCACATTCCGACCATTCAATATTTCGAAGATGTGTTCCCCCAGATGCAGAACCTTGATTTCGATGGGGAAACTGCCACCGACGCTATCTATAACGACGAATGGGCGCCACAGCGCTACACCTACGGCGAAACGGGTGCTCTTTATGACATCGACTTCGCTTGCGCCTATGGCTGCCCCAACGGAACTCAGTTCTGGCAACAGCAGTTCTCATCGCTGATTGCCCTGTCCTCCATCGGAAACAGCTACTACAATGCGGGTCAGCTCACACTGCGGCATCCCCAGAGCCACGGTCTGAGCATGGACTTCAGCTATACCTTCTCGCGCTCCATCGATCAGGGTTCTGACGCGGAGCGTTCCAACACCTCCTACGGGGCGATCCAGAATGTTTGGAATCCCGCGTTGAGCCGTGGCCTGTCTGACTTCGACACCAAACACCTCATCACCATCGATTGGGCTTACGCACTTCCCTTCGGTCGGGGCAAGATGTTGCTTGGCAACTCCGGCAAATTGGGCGATGCAATCTGGGGTGGATGGCAGTGGGCCGGACTTGGACGCTGGACCAGCGGTCTCCCCTTTGGATTGATTGAACCCGGATGGACCACCAACTGGGAACTGCAAGCGTGGGCCGTTACCACTGCCCCCGTCAAAGTCCACAAGCATATCCAAGGCGGATTGCCGCAGGTCTTCGCGGATCCAAATGCGATCAGTGAAGGCGTGACCTCCGGTAGCCCCATCCGACTTCCTTACCCTGGAGAAGCCGGCATGAGAAACAACTTCCGCGGCGATGGTGTCTTCGACGTGGATTCCTCGATGACGAAGAGCTGGAACTTGAGCGAACGGGCGCGGATGAAATTCGCTTGGGAAGTTTACAACGTCACCAACTCCGTACGTTTTGACGACCAGGGGGCGGTCTCCGAACCCCTCAACAATGCGCTTACGTACCCGGGATTCGGGTTCTACAGCACAACCCTCGGTTCCCACACCTTCCGGCGCATGCAATTCGGCCTGCGCGTGGACTTCTAACCTGGCCACAGACCAAAGCGGCGGAGAGGCAACAGCTTCTCCGCCGTTTTCTTTTTGGACATAGTCGTCGGCCCCCATGTGGCCATCGAATCAACAAGTTAGGGCCTAAGCGGCAAAGGCGGCACGGACCAATAGGCTCTTTATCCGGCGCAGGGCATGAACTCAGGCTTCTCTCCACTCGGCAATTTCCAAGCCGGGCGTTATCCTAGAACTACCCGGACCGGCGATGAATTGAGACCTTGAACGCGCCAGCGCTCCAGTCACTTCGAACCCGACTGCCTCTATCCGGCTGCAGGGTTGTGGCGTGGTCCTGAATTCTACTTCGCTGGTCGTGGCCTTGCCCGGTTCATGGTGGCTCGGCGAAACCCGAAAGGAATGAATGAAAGCCCAGGGAACGGAGATGCTTACGCGCGCGCAAGAACTGGTCGAACTAGAGAACCAATTCGGGGCGCACAACTACCATCCGCTCGATGTCGTGATCGAGCGTGCCGAAGGCGTATGGGTCTACGATGTTGACGGCAAGCGGTATCTTGACTGCCTCGCCGCCTACTCCGCCGTCAATCAGGGCCACTGCCATCCCAAGATCCTGCGCACCTTGCAAGAGCAGGCGCACAAGGTCACATTGACTTCCCGCGCCTTCCGCAACGAGCAGTTGCCCTTGCTCTATGAAGATCTTCACCGCCTGACCGGCTTCGATATGGCCCTACCCATGAACACTGGGTCCGAAGCCGTGGAGACAGCAGTGAAGACCGCGCGCAAGTGGGGCTACAAAGTTAAGGGCATTCCGCAAAACCAGGCAGAGATCATCGTTTGTGCGGGAAACTTCCACGGACGCACCATTTCGATCGTGAGCTTCTCCAGTGACGATCAATACCGCGATGGCTTCGGTCCTTACACGCCGGGATTCAAAATCGTCCCTTACGGGGATGCACAGGCGCTGCGTGAGGCGATCACCCCCAATACCTGCGCATTCCTGATGGAGCCGATTCAGGGCGAAGCGGGCATTGTGATCCCTCCTGACGGATTCTTGCGAGAGGCCGCAGAGATCTGCCGTGAAAATCGCGTGCTGCTCATGACGGACGAAATTCAATCCGGCCTCGGACGCACTGGGAAACTCTTCGCCTACATGCACGAAGAGATTCGTCCAGACGTGCTGATCGTCGGCAAGGCCCTCGCTGGAGGGTTCTATCCGGTGTCGGCGGTCTTGGCCTCCCGCGAGATCCTAGGCGTTTTCAAGCCGGGTGACCACGGCAGCACATTCGGCGGGAATCCTCTCGGCTGTGCGGTAGCAAGAACGGCTCTGTAGGTATCGGTGGAGGAGAAGATGGTGGAGCGCTCTGCCGAGCTGGGTGCTTACTTCCTCTCCCGCATACAATCCGTTTCTAGTCCGGTAATCAAGGAAGTACGCGGCCGGGGCCTGTGGATCGGAATTGAGCTCCACGGCATGGCTCGTCCGTACTGCGAAGCACTCAAGGAGCACGGGATCCTGTGCAAAGAAACCCACGACCACGTGATTCGATTGGCGCCGCCTCTAGTCGTCACACGCGAGGAAATTGACTGGGCATTCGAGCGCCTCGAAAAAGTGCTGAACGCGAGCGCCTGATCCGGCGTCAGAATACAAAGGAGCTGCCTTTTGGACGAGATGTCCTCCTCCAAAAAGCAGCTCCTGACTTTTAGAGCGCCTCTTCTGGGACCGCCACTACTTTAACCCGTACGCTCTACTCTCCTGAATGACCATGCCTTGCCGTCAGTCTGACCGTGCCAGTTGCATCTCACGCCCTCACCCACCGCACAGCCTTCCGTCTAAACGGACTGAATGGCGCGCATAAGGTCTACGAGACCGCTGCCTTCGAAGTAGCGCTCACGTCCCAGCGTAGTGGCACTCTCCATGAAGATGCGTTTCACCGCCTCCGGCTTGAGGATGAACTCCCTTCGGATCGACAGAAACGCGGCAATTGCTCCCGACACATGCGGCGCAGCCATGCTGGTGCCCGAATCATCAATGTAAGCAGGTGGGCTGTCCGGAACATCTCCTCCGTTGCTCACGAGATACTTCCCGCTCGCGCAAGACGTGATTCGTTCTCCCGGAGCCACGAGGTCCGGCTTAAGCCTTCCATCCCCTGTCGGCCCTTTGGAAGAAAAATAAGAAACCCCGTAGGTATGCGGCGAATCCCTATGCGTCGCCCCCACCGTAATCGCCAGATCTGAATTTCCTGGATCATTGATAGTGTTTGATAGAGCAACGGAAATCTGCCGTTGCGATGAAGGCAGCGTTCCGTAGCCGGTGTTCCCGGCGGCGACCACGACGACCACTCCGCTCTTTACGAGTCGATCGACCTCCAGGCACAACGGGCTCTGCCCACAGGCAAACATCTCTGCGTCAAACTCGTAACCGATGCTAAGGTTCACACCGTGAATGCGAAGCAGCTTAGGATCGCCGTTGATGTCCTCACGAATGTAGGTAAGCGCCCGGATGACGTCGCTCGCCCTCCCATTCCCGTCATCATCAAGCACCTTGAGACTCACTAGCCTGCAATTTGGCGCCACTCCATGCAGCTTGGCGAGGTCGTCTACCGTGCGCTTCTGCAACGATTGAGAAGGACCTTGGCTAGGATCAGCGTCCGTAGCTTCGAACACATTCTGATAAACATCCACGTGGGCCAGCGCGGGGCCGAGCAGTCCGCCAGCAATAATCCCAGCCACGTGGGTGCCATGACCAAACTTGTCCGTCAGCGCGGAAATCGAGCTGGCTTTTGATTGTGGCCCCGGCACCGTGAAATCTCGATGTAACTCCGCCACCGAAGAATGGCTGAGCGTGGAACACGTGGGGTTCACTTGAGGATCACCGAAATGGGGATGTTTCCCATCGATCCCCGAGTCAATCACGGCCCAGCATATCCCCTCTCCGGTGGCATCATACGATCGAACCGCCGCGTCAGCCTTGATAGTGGCTGCTGACCGATCAATGAGCGGCTTCACTGGAAAATCGGGCCATACTTTGTAAATCACGCGATCGGATCGGTTTGAGCTCTCCTGATCAAGTTGCACCAGAGCGCGCCATTGATGCACGCTCATCCAGCATCGTATGTAAGTCTTCGTCAACAGAAGTGGAGGATGCTGCTCCAGCTGATTAGCCGGCACCACCTTAGCGAACAGCTCGAAAAATCTGCTGCCGGCCATCGCAATACCGGCGCGATGTTCCAGGTTTATTTCCACCATGTACCAGCCCGGAGCGTCCTCCTCCGCAGGGAGGCCCCACCGGATCCGGCTATCCCGGTCATTCAGAGCAGGCGGTACGGCGGACTGCGCGAGCGCCGGACCCGTACCGGCACGTCGTAATGGTCTCGCTCCCTTGCCTTGAGTTGATCCACCCGCTGAACCACCCTCGTGTGGATCGTTGGACGGCTTGCTGGTTTCGTCAGACATCGTCAGCTCCCGAAAAAAGTGCGGATAGACACGGAGCACCAGAATATCTCTGGTTCGCTCATTTGGTCACGAGCAGTTTTTCAAAGCCTTGGCTACTCCCCTCCGACGTCCCCCCTGCCAAAACCACCCTGGCGGTGCAGATGAGCCAGGGCGACGCCCTGAAGAATCTGTCTGGTTTTAGAAACGAATTTGCTTGACCAGTCACAAATATAGGGACTATATAGTCCGGGAGCATCACACACTTCCCTGGGCTGAGCCCAACCTATCTCACGTCCGCCAGAGGTGCACGTTTGTACCGACTGTCTACCCCCGTGTCTGCTATCAAAGACCACTACGAAGTTGTCGTGGTTGGATCCGGCTATGGCGGCTCCATCGCCGCCTCGCGCTTGGCTCGCGCGGGCAGAAATGTCTGCGTGCTTGAGCGCGGTAAAGAGTTTCAACCGGGAGAGTACCCGGACACGGAACCCACCGCCATGGGCGAAACGCAAGTGCACGCTGCCGACGGCAAGCACGTGGGCGATCGCACCGGCCTCTATGACCTTCACCAGAATACCGACATCAGTGTTCTGGTCGGATGCGGATTGGGCGGCACTTCGCTATTGAACGCCAATGTCTCTCTGCAGGCAGAACCCAGAGTCTTTGAAGACCCGCGTTGGCCGCCTCAGGTGGTGCAAGATCTTCCGACGCTCGTGGAAAAGGGCTATCAGCTCGCGAGGGAGATGTTGAAGCCGGTCCCCTATCCTGACAGCCAGCCGACACTGCCCAAGCTCCAGGCCCTGGAAGCCTCCTCAAAGTATCTCAGCGGAAAGTTCTATCGCACTCCCATCAATGTCACGTTCCAGGACGGCATCAATCACGTCGGCGTAGAACAGCACGCATGCACCCTGTGCGGCGACTGTTGCTCGGGTTGCAACTACGGCGCAAAGAACACGCTGATCATGAACTATCTGCCGGATGCTGTGAATCACGGCGCAGAGATTTTCACGCGCACGGCTGTCCGGTTCGTCGAAAAGCGGGATGGCAAATGGCTGGTTCATTATCAGATCCTCGACTCCGGACGCGAGTGCTTTGACGCACCAACACTCACTGTCAGCGCGGACATCGTCTTTATCTCCGCCGGCACCCTGGGATCAACAGAGATTCTGCTTCGATCCAGAGCTAACGGTCTGCCGGTGAGCGACAAGCTCGGCCAGCATATGACCGGCAATGGCGACGTTCTGGCGTTCGGATATAACGGCGATAAGGCGATCAACGGCATTGGATCCGGCCATCGCAACCCTGCTTCCATGGATCCGATTGGGCCTTGTATCACCGGCATCATCGACTTACGCAGCCAGCCAGTTCTCGAGGATGGCATGGTGATCGAGGAAGGTTCCATACCCGGTGCCCTCGGCCCGGCCTTGGCCTGCGGCTTAGCTGGCTCTTCTCTCATCGGCGGGCGCGAGGAAACGCCCGGAGTCGCTACTCGCATTGAGGAGCTGGAACGCGAGCAAGAAAGCTTGATCTGCGGTCCCTATCACGGAGCGATCCGCAACACCCAGACCTACCTCATCATGACTCACGATGATGGCAATGGACGCATGTATCTCGACAAGGATGAACTTCGCGTCGATTGGCCGAGCGTAGGGCAACAGCCCATCTTTGAAAAGGCCAATGACGCACTCTTCCAGGCCGGCAAAGCACTGGGCGGACGCTACGTAGAAAACCCGATCTGGACTAAACAATTTCATCAGCAACTCATCACGGTCCATCCGCTTGGCGGATGTGTGATGGGCTCTGATGCTTCCTCTGGAGTGGTAAACCACAAGGGGCAGGTCTTCTCCGGGATATCGGGTTCAGACGTCTACGAGAATCTCTACGTCAGCGACGGTGCGGTGATTCCGCGACCTCTGGGAGTCAACCCCCTGCTAACGATTTCAGCACTCGCAGAGCGGGCCACGGCGCTCGCCGCTGCTGATCGTGGCTGGACCATTGATTACACCCTTCCCTCCGCCCCAAAACGCGTGCCACCGCAACTGAAGGTCGGGATGCAGTTCACAGAGACCATGTCGGGCTACTTCTCCTTGAAGGAGCTCGTCGACTACCGTAGAGCAGCGGAGCTCGGACAAGCGGACGCATCACCCCTCAAGTTCACAGTCACCGTAACCTCGGACGACTTGGAGGACATGCTCAAAAATCAATCGCACGCGGCGCGTATCGTAGGAACTCTCAATGCTCCCTCGCTCTCACCCGATGCCTTGACGGTTACCGATGGAGATTTCCACCTCTTCATCGATGATCCAGACAAGGTCGGGCAGCGCCTAATGACCTACGCGATGAAGCTCACCGCGAACGATGGCCGGCAATTCTATTTCGAGGGCTTCAAAGAAACACATAGTGACGTGAGCCTGAACGTATGGAGCGACACATCCACGCTCTACATCACCCTCTACTCGGGTCCAGATGCAAGTGGAGCCATCATCGGCCGGGGTATCCTCCACATCGCGCCCTCGGATTTCGCCAAACAGCTCACTACCATGAAGATCACAAATGCCACAGAGTCTCAGCGACTCGAAGGCATGGCAAAATTCGGAGCATTCTTCGGCAAGAGTATATTCGAGACCTATGGAGGCGTGCTGGCCGGAGCGACCGCATTCAATCCGGATGCGCCACCGCGCAAAAAGCGCCCGCTGCGCGCCCCTGCTCCAGAACTCCACGTTTTCAATTCGATCGATGGCATCCCTCTCCTGCTCACGCGCTACAAGGGAGGAACCAAGGGGCCGGTGATCCTATCTCATGGATTGGGTGTATCGAGCAAGATCTTTACCATCGACACCATCGATACGAACCTGACCGAATTTTTAGTCGCGCACGGGTTTGACGTCTGGCTGCTCGATTTTCGCGTGAGCATCGATCTACCTGCCTCTTACATGGAATCCACAGCCGACGACGTTGCGAACTACGACTATCCCGCCGCCATTGCCAAGGTGAAGCAGGAGACAGGGGCGGAGAGTGTCCAGATGGTCGTGCATTGCTACGGAGCGACCACGTTCTTCATGTCGATGCTGGCCGGACTCCAGGGGGTCCGTTCCATCGTCTGCTCGCAGATCGCGAATGATGTGATCGCCGTCCCAATGACTCAAGGGAAAGCCGCGCTGCATCTTTCTAACGTTCTCGACCGGCTAGGATTCCCCTCCCTAACGGCCTACACCGACACTCACGCAGACTGGAAGAACCGCCTCTTCAATGATGTACTCAAGCTCTATCCAGTGGAGTTCAAAGAACACTGCGACAGCTCGGTGTGCCACCGGATCACATTCCTCTATTCGCTCCTGTATGAACATGAACAGCTGAACGAAGCGACCCACGACGCTTTACACGAGATGTTCGGCATCGCCAACATTCGCGCTCTAGAGCATCTCTCGCTTCTGGTACGAACCAAGCACCTGGTCGACGCCAGCGGCAACGAAGTCTATATGGGGCATCTCGATCGTCTCAAGCTCCCCATCTGCTTCGTTCACGGAGCCGAGAATCAATGCTTCCTCCCGATTAGCACCCAGATGACCTATGACGCCTTGCGGGCGGCGAATGGCAATCAGCTTTACACCCGTCACGTCATCCCTGGGTACGGACATATCGACTGCATCTATGGCAAGAACGCCGCCTTTGATGTTTATCCCTACATGCTCGAGCATCTGCAGGCCACCCTATGAACGCTACCTCCCAACCGACCGCCACCGCCTCTCGAACCGCCGACCAGATCAAGGCGGCACGCCTTGCTGCTTCACGCGACATGATACCCGTACAAGGCACGGTGGACGTGGACATCCCCATTGCAACTCTCTGGGATGCGTTCACCGGAGCCAATAACTGGCCTCGCTGGAATGACTGCTTCTTCTGGGTTCGCAACAAGAACCTGGTCCAAGGCCAACATCTGATCTGGACCTTTCAGCCAATCAAGCCATGGTTGCCATACAAGATGTGGGCCATCGCCAACATCGTGGAGTATGTGCCACAGCAGCGAGTCACCTGGGAAGTCACCGCTCTGCCAGGAATGTACGCACGCCACACTTACCACGTTGAAGATCTAGGCAACGGACGCACTCGATTCGGCTCATGGGAGCAAGGAATGGGGTGGGGATTCCGCCCCATGCGCTGGTTCTGGCTGAAGCACTTTACCTTCGTAAAAGACGAGTCGCTCAAAGGCGCTCTTCGGCTCGAAGAGCAGTACAAGAAGACCGGCAAGCTGGTAGCCGAGGACATGCGGAAGCGCAGCTATCTGCGCTTCTGGGTGATCATTGGAATTCTTCTGTTGCTGCTCGCGTCCTCCATTGCAGGGGCCGTCTTCTGGGCTAAATACATCCGTCTCCAATCCACCGAGCTCAGCCCGGGCATCCACGCTTTCTTCGGCGGAGGCGGCAATTCCCTGCTCGTGGAACACGGCTCGGATGCCCTGCTGATTGACAGCAAATTCCCTCCTGGCTCCGACGCGCTGCACAAATGGGTTGAGAATCATCACCTCACCGTCAGGACGGTCATCAACACTCACTATCATTACGATCACACCCAGGGAAACTCCCTCTACCCAGGCGCAGACCGGATCGCACATAACTCCGTCCCTGAACTCATGCGTCGCAACGACGGGGATTGGTGGCAGTCGCACCCGGATGGCATCCCAACGGATCTTGTCTCAGATCACCGTGTGCTCATGATGGGCGACGAGGAAGTGGATCTAGAACATGCAACCGCTGCACATACTTATGGCGACCTCTGGGCCTATCTTCCGCGACACAACCTGGTTGTCACCGGTGACATTCTCTTCAACGGCTACTACCCCTTCCTCGATCAGCCGGAAGGTGGCACGTCGATCTCAGGCATGATTCAAACGCTTCGAATTCTGGCCCACGACCATCCAAATGCGCTGTTCCTGCCTGGACACGGGCCGCTGGCCCACGCTCCTGACCTGTTGCATTACGCGGATTACCTACAGGCCATGCAGTCAGATGCACAGTTAGCGCATGCAGCTGGATTAACAGCAGAACAAGCCGCCGCCCACAACCACCTTTCGAATTGGCATCTGGCCATTCTGCCTTCCTTCCATCATCGCCAACTGATCTGGGCCACCGCGGCAAACAATGCTCGCTGGGCCTATGCCCTAACTGGCCAATCCAACTCGAGCACGGAGTGAGATTCCATGAGTGATGCCCAGGTTGAAACCCAGCACAAGGGCCTAGAAGCCGCGCTTAACTATCCTCTGTTCAGCGCCATCTTCCATCGCCGTTCCCGCCGCATCAGCGCGGGCCTGCAATCGGTGCCTGCGGGCACCATGACCTACACCTCCACGCAGGATCCCCAGCCGCTTAGCCCACTTGAGGAAGCGCTTCTGATTGCTGCGACTGGAATCACTGGCATCACTATGCCGGACGGGCCGTTTCAGACACCCACCGGCAAACCGTTGCTGGGTTCACCTCTGATGAACCTCTACGGTCGGGCCGCCAGTAGCCCGGACAATGCTCAAGGAACTCACTTCGTCCTCTCCAACGACAGCGGCACTTATCTGCTGAAGCAGCCTGATAACGTCGACCCCTATTTGCTCGAAGGTGAACTGACTGCCGAAAAGCTGATCGCCTACACAGAGAATTGCAAGATCCGCTTACTCGACAAGCGGCTCGACATGCCTCGCGAGTTTCCCTGCTATTTGGGGCGCAACCGCTACGTATCCAATGTGCCCGGGAGCACAATCCTCGTACCCATCATCGATCTGACGCGACAATACATTAACGGAATGATGTACCTGCTCTCTCAGGAGGATGGAGAGCGGCCCAACTTCATCGATGACTGGAACTTCTACCGCAACGCCGGCACTTCGAAATGGGTCAGGAACGGTTTCCTCAACAAGAAGATTCCGATTCCGCTTGGATTCATGAACACCTTCCGAATCCACATCGAAGCAGACCTGCTGATCCAGAATCTTCTTTTGACCATCCAGGCCCTGGGTCTTGGTGGTTGGGTGCATGCCGCGTTCGCGGGTCCTTACTTATTGGGAGCACCAGACAGCGTTCCTCTCTATGGCAAGGGGCTGGGCTTCCGCTTCGCTGAGCCGAAGCCTAGTTTATTGAGATTGCTGAAGCGCCCCATCACGCCTCTGCCCGCTTGGCGTCCGAATCCTGTAGGGCTTGATGGATTGCTCGAGGGGCTCTGCCCGCCCTACTACAACAACATGTCCGAAGCGGTCGACGCTCTTCTCAACGTCAAGTACGGGAAGACCGGTCTCTACACCGACCCCAAGTACTTCGACCAAGTCTTTAAGCCAAAGAAGGCCGCCGAGTTCCTTGAGCAAGTTCCGCATTTCTCTGACGAAGTAATCGCCTGCTGCAAGGACATCTGCAACTACATCTACGACACCTACGGCCGCTTCCCGGCGCACGTAGATGCAATGTACGTTCCGGGAGTTCAGGTGCAGGCACACCATCTGGACCTCGACTATTACGACACTCTCTACACCCAGGGCTACTCCAGTACACAAGCCGAGCACCAGGCCAACTGGCACGGAGATGAAGCATGACGTTGGGACAGAAGCTCGCCCGCGCAGCGATGTGGAGTTCCATCGTGCTCACCGCTGTACTGGTTGCCGGGACGCTCTGGTTCGTTCACGCCGAAGGAACCTGGGTCCATTCACGCGCATTGAATCCCGAAGAGTCTTTCCGGTTCGCCACCACCGGAACCGAGATCATGCCTCTTCCGGTGTTCAAGGTCCTCCCCGACCTCTTCCCCGATCAGTTTCAACCCGGTGGCCCGCAGGCCGGCGACTGGATCGAACAGTATGGATTCATCCGCGGACATGATGGTGTAAATGAAGGCCTTCCCTCCGGCTTCTTCATCTCAAACCATCGTCCTAAGTCAGGCTCTCCCTCTCCAGTGCAGTTTGTAGGCATCAACTGCTCTCTCTGCCACTCCTCCACGATCAAGCGCAACGACAATGATCCTGGAGTGCTCGTGCGCGGCATGGGAAGCACCTCGCTGGACTTCATCGCATGGGTCGACGCTTTCAAAACCGCCATGCTGGATGAAAAGCGGATGACTGCCGCAAACATCTTCGCGGCGTATCAGAAGCAGTCGGGACGAGAGCTCTCGCTGTCTGAGAAATTGATGATCCGCCTCTGGCTGAGCCAGACTCGCAAAACGATCCTGCAACTCGAACCGCAAGTCGACACTCCATATGGTGGCGCCGATCTTCGGAACGCCGCCTTAATGCCGAACGGGCCCTCTCGTACCCAGCCCTTCCGCAATCTGGTGCGGAACATCATGAATCGCCCCGCAATGCTCGACCGCGGCTACTGCAAGCTTCCCGTGCTTTACGACCAGAAGGATCGCACCTGGGGACAATTCGACGGCAGTGTTCACGACCGGCTTACCCGCAGCGTTCTGGCAGCCATGGCCATCGGAGCCACTATGTACAACCTGAGCATGCCGGAGATCTCTAGGAATGTTCAGCAATCCATCGCTTACACTCTCGACTTGAGACCACCCAAGTTCACAGATGTGTTTCCAGATCAGAAGCTGGACCAGCAAAAGATCGGCCGCGGTGAGAAGGTCTACATGGCTCATTGCGATTCATGCCATGGACATCCCGACCAAGGTGGCGCATGGGTGCGCGGCTCCATGCAAGACGTTGTCATTCCTTACGAGAAGCTCGGCACAGACGGAGAACGGGTCAACTTTCGCTACTACGACGTCCTCGGAGATGTCCTGGTAAACTCCTTTCCTCCCAAGCAGCCACTTCGCCCTAAACGCGAAGACATCCGCCCCGGCCCGCTGGGAAGAACACGCGGCTATATCGGCGTTCCTATCGTCGGTGCATACGCCCGCGCGCCCTTTCTGCACAATGGCAGCATTCCTACCCTTGCTGAACTCATCAACCTCGAGCCCCGGCCCGACGTGTACTATCGCGGTGCAAACAATTACGATCCGGTGGATGCGGGCCTGATCGTGCCAACCGCTCCTGATTCAAAACGCTACTTCCGATTCGACGCGAGCATCCCTGGAAACTCAAACCGTGGCCACGACTATCCCTGGGCCTACAAGGGACCAGGATGGAACGAAACTGATCTAAAAGATCTACTTGAGTACTTGAAGACGCTATGAACAAGCGAAACATCACCCTCGGCCAAGTCACCTCTACGTTCGTGCCATTCGGCCTGCTGCTCGTTGCCGCACTCATGGGCGCCGAAACCGCCTTGGACCTGCCGTTTCAGCGAATGATCTACTCTGTCTGGGCCTCAATGGCCTTGCTCATCCCGGCACTTTGTCTCTTTTGGTGGCCTCAGCGCTCATCAGCGCAGAAGAACTTCTGGCTGATGTACTGGACCTTTGCCTACCTTCTCTACATGGTGCACTTCTACTACGCGGTGATGGTTCACTACCACGCCAGCATCGGTGAGGTCTTCCGCGAGCAAGGCACCCGCATCGCCACGAGCAACTTTATTGACACGATCTGGTGGGGAATAGACGTCCTTCTGGCATGGACGATCTCCACGGACCCGAAGTGGATCAGGGTAGAACGCTTCGCGCTCAACGTATTCCTCCCGCTCACATTCTTTGTCGCCTCCGTGGTTATTTTCAAAGGCTTTGTGAATGTCTTGGGATATCTGATGACCGCTGGCTTGGTGATTAGCTGGGCAGTCCGGTTACATGCTTGGTGGCAAACACGACATGCTCCAGTGCTCCAAGCACAACGCGTATGAGGCCGGCCATGAACGACTTGACTCTGCGCCCTACTGCAATTTTGGATTACGCTAGCCCTGTCGTGCAGCAGGCCCTCAGTATGCTGCGGGCTGGCAACCCCGAGCCTAGAACATTCGTGCAAAGGGCGCACACACACCTTTCCGACGTAATGCGGCCGATCTACTCAATCGCTGAACGCCAACCGGTATCCGTCACGTTTTCGTTGAATGGTGGATCTTGCAGTCAGCGCATGGCTTGCCTGGAGGCATTAGCTCGTGCCTACGGTATTCCCACCCGAGTGCGCGGCCTATGGCTCCGCAAGCAGTTCTGGAAAGAGCGTCTGCCGCTGCTTCAGCCCATCATGCCCAAGACACTCATGCCCTGGCCGCAGTTCTGGCTTGAAGACAGCTGGGTCGACTTCGACGAGATCTTTGATTCCGTGTCGCATCTGTGCAACCTTGTCTCCCATCCATTTACAAACGCAGGGATCTCACTCTTCGACGCTGTACGATGTCAGCCGGTCGACCTTCTTGGCAAGACCACTCAATACAGCTTGCAAGACTTCGTCGTGAGCCAAACTGAACTCTTCGACTCAAGAGACGCATTGCTAGACAAGTACGATGACCGTACCTGGATCGGTACTTTGATCTTTAACTCCATATATGGCGGAAAACCCGTCCGCCGCATCAACGAGCAAGCCTAGAGAGATTTCATGCCGAACCCCACCGACATGATGCAGTTCCGCGGCCGCAACGCTTCTTTGTGGCAGTCCGCCATCGACCTCGCTACGGCAAAAAGGACGTCTTCTTCGCCGGCAGCAGGGTTCTCGCCTGCAATGGGCGCTACACATCTGCAACGCCCATCGCAGACTGACCACGGAATTCTAATCGGCAATGACATCGCTGACGCAATTGATCGCGGCGCTCCCGTCGAGGCAGTCCAGCCTCCCGCCACCGCCGCCGCGGGAGTAGTGGATACCATCAAATTCTGCGCCACCACCGCTTATCATTTGGCTGAAGCCACTATCAAGGCTCACCTCACCGGCGACTATAGCGAGGTCACTGCGCTACATGCGCAGCTAGACACTCCCTTCGGAGAATGCGACCCCAAATGGGGCGAGGTCATCGCCAACTACGTAGAGGCCCGTCTCTCCGGCAATCAAATACCCTACCGCCGGTACCAGAGGATGCAGGATTTCGTGATCGATGACCGGCTGCCGGAAGACGCCACGGTCGTTCTCATCGCCGATTGGGGAACTGGCCAGGATTCGGCAAAGGCGCTCCTGCGTCGCGTCGCAAGTCGAAATCCAGACGTGGTGATTCACTTAGGCGACGTCTATTACTCGGGCACGCAGTCTGAGGTCCAGAACTACTTCTACGCCATCTGGCAGTCAATTCTCGGGATTCCCAAGGTTCCGTGGGGACAGAAGCTCACGGATCTGCAGGCCAAACCGGCAACCTTCCACTTGCCCGGAAACCACGACATGTATGCGGGCGGTGCTCCCTACTATACGGTCATCGGTATGCTGGGGCAACCAGCGAGCTACTTCTCTCTGCGCAATCGCTATTGGCAGTTCCTCGCCATGGACACCGCTCTTCATGACTCGAATCCCAACACAGTAGACTGCGCCACCTCTGTAGACGACCAGGAGATTCTCTGGATCAAAGACAAGGTCCAGAATGCCGGTGGCCGCAAAACCATACTGCTCTCACACCATCAGCTATTCAGTACGTTTGAAACGATTGGTGGCCAAGCCGTGAACCAGAAGCTACTGGCTCAGGTTCAAGACATCTTGCCCAATCTGACAGCCTGGCTGTGGGGACATGAACACAACATGGTGATCTACAAGCGGTATCTCAACGTATTGGGGCGCTGCATCGGTCACGGTGCGTTTCCCGTTTCACGCATCACTTCCCCTTACGATGCGCCCAACCCCGCTATTCCCCTGGAAGACGTCAAGCTCGCCTGCGATTCGGATGGCTTCTACCGTCACGGCTACGTCCTGATGAAGCTGAACGGTCCAAGCGCGCACCTCTCCTACTTCCAATACGATTCGGACGCTGACCAGGAGAACGAACTGTTCAGTGAGGACCTGTAGCCAAGGTCCTTACGAACTCGTCGTCCAGGTAAACTCCGTCCCAATCATTTATTCAGAAATCCTTCGAGTTGCAGCCACTCCGCAAACCTGTCAATCCACTGATCGGTGGGCAGGTTGTGATGGTGCATACCGAAACCATGACCGCCCTTCGCATACATATGAAGCTCGGCTGACTTTCTTGCTCGCGTCCACTCTTCGTAGAGCGCGACACTATCAGGCGCCAATCCCAGCGAATCGTCGGTCGCTGCTGCGATAAACATCGGCGGAGCATCCGCCGGGACTGTTGCATCCTTGAATAGATCGCCGGAATAAATAGGCGCGACAAATGCTGGGCGGCTATCCGCCGTATATCGGAACGCGACGCCAGCAGCCACCGTCCCGCCCGCGGAAAAGCCGATGATTCCAACTCGATCCGGCGAGATGCCCCACTCCGATGCGTGCTGACGCACATACGCCACCGCTGCCACTCCATCTGCAATGGACAAAGGTACGGTCTGCTCAATCATCTTGCGGAACTTCGGTTGGTCACGCCACAGATCCGTAAACTCCTGGGTCGCATCCTCTCCGGTATGCGCCAGGCGATACTTCAGGACGAACGCCGTCATTCCTTTGGCGGCCAGATAGCGCGCAACCGCAGTTCCCTCGCTTTCAATCGAAAGCGCCATGAACCCTCCACCAGGACAGATCACAATGGCACTGCCCGTCTTCTTATTCGCGGCGGGTTGGAACACGGTGAGTGTCGGCCGGGTGACATTGGAAACCACCTCTGTCTGCCAAGCTTTGGAGAAATATTGCTTTTCGGGATAATTCTCCTGGCTGGAGCCGGGGGGCGTGGAGGGATAGATCGGAATGACGGCTTGAGCCCTGCATAGCGGGCCTATAGCCACAAGAGTCAAGAGGATGCGGAGCGCGAAAGATTTCATTGCCGCAGAGTTTAACAGAGCGCCACAATCATGTGCATCCGTACAGATCAACCGGTCTTATGCCACAATGTGATTATTCTCACGTTCAACAAGCCAATAGTTACCAATGTGATCTCCAGCAATGCTGTCGATCCGTCGATAGCCTTAAGAAACAGGAACTCGGCTTCAGAACTATAGAATGGCGGAAACTTCGCGCCAGAACTCCACCGTAAGGGGAGTCGCAGATCTAGTTCGCAAGCTGCGATCGGTGAAGCGTGGATGTTCGGGCCCTTATCGCTATGTTGACTTGCACCGATCCTCGCATCGCCGGCCCCCGTCGTCCTCGCAAAGCTTCGGTGCTCGTCAGTGCGTTCCTGCTCAGCTTCTCCTTTCCCGGCCTGGCACAATCCCCCGCACCTCAACGTGCTCTGCAAACAATCGAACAGGTCATCCGGGGCGGAAACGAGAAGGCACGCCAAGCTGTTCCAGTGCAGCTCAATGCGGAAGTCACCTACATCGACTCTGAATGGGGAATGATGTTCATCAGGGACTCGACCGGCTCCCTGTTCGTGAACGTCGGTAAGGCGGGCGCGCAACTAAAAGCCGGCGACAAGATCAGCATCTCAGGTGTAACTGAACCGGGCGCCGTAGCTCCCATCATCATCAAGCCACACGTCACTTTCCATGCTCACGGCGTCTTGCGTTCGTCCGAGCTCATTGATCTTCCCTCCCTGCAGTCTGGATTCGCGGACAGCGAATACATTAAGACGACGGGAATTCTCCGGCCTGGTGCGTTTGCCTGGAACCATACCAGCCTCGTGCTGGTCGACGGAACCACCGACGTCCCACTGCTCATCCCTGGAGGGATCAGCACTACAATCCAGCGGCTAATCGGCGCCAAAGTCACCCTCGTCGGCGTCAATGCAGTTCGCCTCGACGACGCCAAGCGACGCCTCGGATCGCAACTGTACGTAAACTCAGTTGCAGACATTCAGCCGGAAGATCCACACTGGAAGCCCATCGCCGACTCGCCTCCCCTTCAAATCGCCAAGCTGAAAACATTTGATTTCAACCGCAGGTTCCTGCCGTCCGTACACGTTCATGGACAGGTTGTCTGGAAGGGCCCCGGCGAAATCATGCTGTTGGATCCCTCGGCCGGCATCCTTGTTCACTTCACAACTGATTCGAATGTGAACCCAGGGGCCATCGTGGATGTCGTTGGCTTCCCGCTCGACCGTGCTGATTCACTTCTCCTGGAAGACGCCCAGATCTTTCCCACCGGCCGCACCGCACCTCAGCAAACCACACCTCGGATGCGAACCGCAGACGAAGTCCTGCAAAGCGGGCGAGACGGTGACCTCGTCAGGCTGCAAGGACGTGTCATCTCCCAAGAAGCCAAAGCCAGCGAGTACTTGGTGACGGTCAACAATGCCGGGGTAGTGTATTCAATCCGGATCGCTAGCGCCAAAGAGACCAACCAGCTCGTCACGCTCTCCCCTGGAGCTACTATCCAGTGCACTGGTGCTCTGCGCATCATCGATTCCGCGAATGGACGACCCAAATCGTTCGAAGTGCTCGCCGACTCCCCTTCTGAAATCGTCATTCAGACGGATCGCCGGATCAGCACCAAGCTCCTGCTAAGCATCGCCATTCCCGTCGCAATCGCCGTCATCCTGTTATGGATCATTCAGCTGAAGCGAGCCCTACGCTCCAAGACCAGGCAGATCAGAGAACAGCTTGAGCACGAAGTACAGCTGGAAGACCGGTATCGCAGACTGTTCGAAAGGAACTTGGCCGGAGTCTTCAGTTGGATCTCGACAGGCGAGATCATTGATTGCAATCTGGCGTTCGCTCATTTTCTCGGCTTCGCGACTCCCGCTGACGTCATTGGCAAGTCCTATTTTTCCTTCTGCGCAGACCAACAGCCCTTGAAGATGCCTCTCCTCTCAGCCGGATCCGAAAGCGGTCGCGAGACATCCCTTCGCAAAGCGGACGGCGCCGTTATCCACCTGCTGGAGAACACTACCTGCATCGTTTCCGGCGATGCAGTAGTCTACGAAACCACTGCTCTCGACATCACTCAGGCCCGGGAGAGTCGAGCCGAACTCCAGCGCGCCAAAGATGCGCTACAGTGGCAGGCGGAAACCGATGCCCTCACCCACCTGCCCAACCGCTGGCTCTTCTCTCAAAGATTGGAAGCAGCGGTAGCGAAAGCCATTGAACAACATGCGCCAGTGTCTCTGCTCTACCTGGACCTTGATGGCTTCAAGACCGTGAATGACAATTACGGTCACTTCTTGGGTGACATGCTCTTGAAGGCAACAGGAGAACGTCTGCTCTCCTACATGGGCGACGGTAACAGCCTGTACCGGCTCAGTGGAGACGAGTTTGCAATCCTGCTGACCAACCCTCAAGATGCGGCAAAGCCTCAAGGTGTCGCGAACTGCATCCTGGAAGGTCTCCAAGCCGAGTTCGATCTCAACGGAACTCCCGTCTCAACCTGCGCCAGCATAGGGCTCAGCACCATTCCAGGATCAGCCACCGACGCCAAAACGCTGCTCCAGCAGGCTGATGCGGCTCTCCATGTCGCAAAGCATTCCGGTAAGAATGTTGCCATCGAATACAGCGAGGAGATCGGCACCAGCCACCGTGAGAGAAGCCAGATCGCTGCGGAGCTCAAAAGAGCCATCGACCGCGATGAGATCATACTCTACTATCAACCGGAGTTCGATACTCGCACAGGAGAGCTGGTTCGCTTCGAAGCTCTCGCGCGGTGGACGAACCATACCCTGGGCACTGTTCCACCGAACAAGTTCATCCCCATCGCGGAGGAATGCGGCCTCATCCGGGAGCTCGGCCCTCATCTGATGGAAATGGCTTGCCGCGATGCTGTGCGATGGCAGAAAGACCTTGGTCGAGACACCGTCGTCGCGGTGAACGTATCCAATCTGCAGCTACGATCAGACACCTTCATCTCTGACGTTCTCGACATTCTGCGCCGAACCGGACTCCGGCCCGATCTGCTTGAACTCGAAATGACTGAGTCCATCATGATCGACAATCCTGAACGCATGCAGCGCCGGCTTAACGACCTGCGCGCAGTGGGTGTTTCTCTGGCGTTGGATGACTTCGGAACCGGCTACTCCTGCCTGAGCTACCTGCGCGAGCTTCCCTTCGATCGTCTGAAGGTTGATCGATCTTTTCTAAAGCAGGCGGACTTAGATCGCGGCACGGCAGCCCTCATCAATGCCGTTGTAAGCGTCGCTCACTCTCTTGAAATGACGGTCGTTGTTGAAGGAATCGAGACAGCCCGAGAGCTGGAATTCGTGAAGCGGCTGGGCGCGGATGAAGTACAGGGCTATCATCTCGGACGTCCCACACCGGACCCGGAGGCGATGCTCCGCGCTCATACTTCTGCCAAAGCGTCGCCCAGTACACCCACCGCGCCTGTTCGCATGCTGGTCCAACAGGCACGCCAAGCCTGAGTCGAAACAGACTCCCTGCCCGGCACTCGATCCTACTCCGGCATCGACCTTCCTGCAGTCGATGTCAAGCCGCGCTCACCCAGATCCGGGTGCATAAATTTGTATGAGGTTCGTCCCGTCACCACCACCTCGTCGCTTCTCTTTATGTCATCCTCATTCGAAAAGCCACTTGCAAAAATAGAGATCCAGCTCAAAACCACCACCACGGCACAGCCCGTGAGCCCGGTGAAGAAGAGAATCTCGACAAGACGAACACAGAAATGTACTACGGTTGCCATACCGTTCAGAGCCCTCCGGTACTAAATCGCGTGGCAACTCCGGCGCGGTGCTGACCCGCCGCAGTCTGGAGATGATCCTGGTGCGACCAGTGGAAGGCTAAGCCCGCGCCTGCTTTCTCGCAAGATATACGAAGGTATAGTTGTCGGATTCCAAGCGAATCGTTAAAGTCCATTTAACCCTGGAGCAGCCGCTCACCAGTCTGATGCTCAGTCCCTCTCAATGAGGGATTCGTGCACTCGCAACTAACACCTCAATCGCAGCGTTCGTCCTTGTTGAAACTGACAATTCTCTAGCTGTAAGCGCACTGAAAAACCAAAACGGAGGAGCTACACGATGAAGTCTATTGTGCGGCGAAGGGATTCCCTATCCTTTGCACAGAAATTATCGCGACTGGCAGAACGCTTGCGGAAGCCCGAATGGCAACGCTATGGCGCGACGATGCTCGCCGGCAAGGTCGCTGGCGTATCTCTCACCCTCGCCATCATGGCCGGCGTCACGGGTCTGTTGTTCGCCAAGGTCTACGCCGCAGACGCTCCCGCCTTGAAGGCAGCGGACGTCGTCAATCCCATCAACACCGCCTGGGTACTCGTGGCTGCCTTCCTGGTGTTCGGAATGCAGGTCGGGTTCACCATGCTCGAGGCTGGCTTCTGCAGATCGCGGGAGACGGTCAACGTGCTGATGGAATGCATTGTCGATACCTGCTTGTGCGGCATCCTCTTCTATGCCATCGGCTTCGCTTTCATGTTCAGCCATGGCAATGGCTTCATCGGATATCACTGGTTCTTCCTCCAGGGCGCACCGGAGACCTATGAGTCCACCGGAGTCGCATTCCTGGCCGTCTGGATCTTCCAATTTGCGTTCGCCGACACCTGCTCGACCATCACCTCGGGAGCGATGATCGGACGCACGGGGTTCATCGGAGACCTGCTCTATTCACTGGGCGTATCCGGATTCATCTACCCCATCATTGGCCACTGGGCCTGGGGACCGGATGGCTTCCTCGCGACCATGGGCAGTACCGGCTACTTCCTTCCCTCCCTCGGACAGAGCTTCCACGACTTCGCAGGATCTACGGTCGTTCACACCATCGGCGGCTTCATCGCACTGGCCGGCTCCATTGTCTTGGGACCCCGGCTCGGCCGCAAGTTCAAGCGGGATGGCGGAGCTCCTATGCTACCGCACGACCTGACCATCGCCGCTTGCGGCGGACTGGTTCTCTGGTTCGGATGGTACGGCTTCAATCCGGGATCTACTCTGTCCGCCATGGACTTCGTCGGTGTCGGTCGCGTCTCGGCCAACACAACCCTCGCAGCCTGTGCTGCCGGTTTGACGGCCATGATGTACGCCTACTTCATGACCAAGAAGTGGGACGTCGGCTTCACGGTCAACGGCTTCCTCGCGGGCCTGGTCGCCATCACCTGTCCCTGCTACTGGGTAAGCCCCACCGGCTCCATCATCCTCGGCGGTGTCGCCGGCGTAGTCGTCTGCCTCGGTGTCGAGTTGCTCGAATGGCTCCGAATTGATGACCCGATTGGCGCCGTCCCGGTTCACGGCATCTGCGGCATCTGGGGCACCTTATCCCTCGGCCTCTTCGCCTGTGGTAAGTACGGCGCTACTGGCCCCACCGGTCCAGATAACTCCGCCCCGCTGGTCGGTCTGTTTTACGGTGGTGGTTGGACCCTGCTGAAGGCGCAGTTCATCGGCAGCGCCATCATCACGGTCTCCACGTTTGTCGTCGCTCTGGCCCTCATGTACCTGGTCAACCTCACCGGAACGCTGCGCGTCTCGGAGGAGGGCGAACTCTACGGGCTCGATCTCCACGAACACGGAATCTCCGCATACCCCGAGTACGTCATCTCCTCGCTTGCCGCTCCAGCAGGAATGCCGAAGGACTTGGCCGCTCCGGCTCCGGCGTACGAGACCAGTACGCTCCGACAGGCAACAGCCGTACGCGACTGACAAACCGCTGGAAAGAGGAGCTCATGACAAAAATCGAAGCGATCATTCGGCCGAATAAGTTCGATTCGGTGAAAGAAGCTCTTGGTCAACTCGGCATAGATGGCATGACCGTGTCTGAGGTAAGAGGACACGGTCGCCAAAAGGGCCACACCGAGGTCTTCCGCGGCAGAGAGTACGATGTCGACCTGCTCCCAAAGGTGAAGATCGAACTCGTCGTCCTGGAAGATCTGCTGGAACCTGCCATCGAGGCCATCCAGGGGGCGGCCTACACCGGCAAAATCGGCGACGGCAAGATCTTCTACTACAACGTAGATGGTGCGCTACGCATTCGCAGTAAGGAACGCGACGTCGCTGCCATCTAAACGCAGCAAAGCCGGATAAATGCGACGCTTCGGATCAGAGAATATGTAGAACCTCCATAGATAGAAAACTCTCTGATCCGAACAACGCTTGCGGAGACAACTTTTCCCCTCGGAGACACTGACCGCAATGTCCGCCATTTCTCCTACTCCCTCCTTTGATCCCGGCCCGGTGCGCCCGTGGTGGAAGGATTGTTCGGGGCTGACTGAGTATCTGCGCGAGGTCAGCCTTTTTCTCAGGCGCTTCCGCACTCGGTCCAGCGCCGACGATCATTCCAGAGCACCACTCAAGCTGGTTCGCTTCCACCTCGATCAAGGCACCATCTGGTGCGATTGGGTCGCTCGCGATCCGGACCCCTGGGATTCCATTCTGCCTGAGCGGATCGGTCGAAAGCATGCCTCTCTCCAGGCGCTCAAGGACGCCATCGACACAAGAGCCCTGCTCTTCGCAAGTGTGCAGGAGGTTGATTACGCTCAGATTCGCGTCTACCGGCGTACCGGCGAACAATCCTTGGAGACCATCATCTTCGGTAGCCTCCGGCGCCAAAGCGGAGGCTTTCGCCACATCCATTCCCTCGTGATGCGAGCCAAGCTGCTTGGGTTTAGGTTCACCCTCGAGGATGAGATCCTGAACCCGCTCAGCACTGAAGAGCAACTCTGACCTGCAACTCTATCGCACCCTGTCTTTACTTTGGCACCCATGAGGCGAATCGAGCGCGCTCGCACATCTTCACAAGGTCAGCGAGAGATTCGGCCTTCATGCCTTCCATCACATTGCGGCGGTGCACCTTCACCATGATCTCGCTGATCTCCAATTCAGCCGCAATCTGCTTATTGAGCAGCCCCGCGGTCACCATGGCCATCACTTGTCTTTCCCGATCCGAAAGGTGTTCGATCCGCTCTCGAACCTGCTTGATTGAGGCGCGCTCCTTTCGCCTCTCGGCGTCGAGAGCAAACGCCAGAGTCACGGCCTGCAGCAGTTCCTCTTTCTGGAAAGGCTTGAATAGAAATTCGATTGCCCCAGCCTTGAGCACCTTCCGCACCATAGGCATGTCTCCGTGTGCGGTCATAAAAATGACAGGCATCTCGCAGTCCAGGCGTGCCAGCTCGTCCTGAAAATCAGGGCCACTCATCCCGGGAAGACGGGCGTCGAGGAGAATACAGCCGGAAAGCGGCTTGCTCAGCGCCTGTCGGAAGTCCTCCGCTGACGCATGGCAACGCGTTTCGATTCCCACCGACTCCAGGAGATTCGATATTCCCTCACAGATCGAGGGATCATCATCGATGATGTGCACGATCTGAATCTCAGTCGCTCCTTTGATCTGGACACCTCTCAAGCTGTCTTTGGAAGTCGAAACTGGACCACTGCTCCAACCAAGCCGTTTGTCACCGATATGTGGCCGTTGTGCGCTTCCACAATGCTACGGCAGATCGCAAGCCCAATTCCTGTTCCGTGCTTCTTGGTTGAGAAGAACGGCTCGAACACTTCCATCATGATCTCCGCGGGAATGCCAGGTCCGGTATCGCTCACCGTCACCACGAGCTCTGACCTGATGCCAACTTCCATCCCCGAGCGAATGCTCACGACGCGCTCCACTGCCGTCTGCGCCATGGCTTCCATCGCATTCTTGACCAGGTTGATGATCACCTGTTGAATCTGTACCGGATCAATCTCCACCTCAGGCAAGTCTCTGCCCAATTCCAGCTGGACCTTAACCCCATCGCGGATCGCCTCATCACGCAGTAGCCGAGCCGTATCTTCGATCATCTTGTTCAAATCCGACACCACGCGAACCGGCTCATCGTTGCTGAACAGCGCCCGCACTCGCCGTACTACGGCGCCAGCTCTTGTGCTCTCTTGAACGATCTTCTCCGCAGTACTGCAAACCTTGTCCAGTTTTGGGGGATCGCATTTCGCCCATTCCAGACAAGCATAGGCGTGGGTCGCGAGCGCCGTCATCGGCTGGTTCAATTCATGGGCAATGGAGACTGCCACCTCTGACATGCTCAAGGTCCGCGACATCCGGGACAGACTCTCCTGACGCTGCCTCAGTGATTGCTGTTCCCGCTGCCGATCCTCAATGTCAATGTGAAGCCCGTACCAGCGTGCGATCTGGCCCTCGTCCAAACGCTGCGGAAACGCTCGTATCAGAAACCACCGATACCGGCCGTTCGCCCCCAGCACTCTCGCCTGCACTTCGAACGGAGTTCCCAATTCCAGCGCCTCGCCCCACCCTTGCTGAACAGAGGGCCTGTCCTCAGGGTGAATCGCGCCGAACAGTCCCTTGCCCAGCACTGCCCCTTCTTCTGTCCCCAGATAATCGCGCAGGTGCTGGTTGGCGTATTGTATGGCCCCCTGCGCATCTGCACGCCAAATCTGTTGAGGAATCGCCTCTGTAAGCAGCCGCAATTGCCGCTCGCTTTGCTGAATCTCCCGATTGGAGCGTTCCAGCTCCGCAGTCCGCTCATGCACGCGCGTCTCCAGCAGATCGCGCGCCTGCCGTACTTGAAATTCTGCTCGCTTACGCGCCGAGCTAACGAAGCTCATTGCGATGGCAAACAAAATGAAAGCCGCCAGAAAGCTCTGCGATTCGGCCGCCACCGAGATTGAGTAGAACGGAGGAATAAAGAAGTAGGTGACCAGGAACGATGAAAGCACCACCGCGACCAGCCCGGCGATGCGGCCGCCGAACCAGGCGCTACCCATAATCGCTCCGAAGAACAGGAACACGAATGGGTAATCAATCCAGTGCTGCAGAGGAAACGTCCAGAGCAGAGCAACAAGAACGAAGACGACCGCAATCGCCCCCGGCTTTAGCGCATACTCGAAAGCCAGCTGGGAGAACCCTGTTACGTCTGTCCGGGACATAACTCGATGCTACGGTTGGCGATGCTGCCGCGCAAAGCATTTTCCTGACTTGCCCCAGCTTCGTTATCAAGATCAATCGGTCCGTCCGGGGCTTTACAAGGCCTCCCGCAGGCGTTAGGCTGTTTTCGGCAAACGTTTTCTCAACATCTCTTGTCTGTCCCGGCGACTTACCGCGGAGGAGCCTATGTCCCATCCCAAATCGAATCCGTCTTCTGACATATCTGACCGCTTCTCCCCGCTGCCGTCCGAACCCCGATCGTCCTCGGAGCCAAATCGTCGCGAGTTCCTTGCCGGCCTCGGAGGTGCAGCCGTTTTGACTGCCTTGACCGGGTCCAGTGCGCTGGCGCAATCCGGCAATTCTCCCGTAAACGTCGCCAGGGTCGCTGTTCCTAGCAGCCGTTTCCTGGTCAGCGAAAACAAGATCTCCGCCCTGAACGACGGCTTCAGCCCAGAGAACTCCTATGAGCGCGCCCACCCGATCTACACCCTTTGGGCAGACCGCGCCTCCGGCTCACCCTCCAGTTGGGTTCAATATGAGTGGAGCGAGCCCATCCGCATCGACAAAACTGAGGTTTATTGGGCCTCCGATCAGGCGCGCTCTGCTTCCTTGCCGGGCAGTAGCGGCCCGCGCGTTGCACCTCCAGAAAGCTATCGAATCCTCTACTGGAATGGAAATGACTTCGTGCCAGTCTCTAACGCGCAAGGCTTAGGCCTTGCGCTAGACACGTTCAACAGCACCAGCTTCCAACCGGTACTGACCAGCAAGTTGCGTCTGGAGGTCGTACCGCAGGAGCATCATCCCGCCGGCATTCTCGAGTGGCGCGTCTTCAACTACGGTCCCACTCCTGAAATCCCGCCGGTCGTTGAAGCGGGAGTCGATCGTTCCGTCGTGAGTGACGGCCGGACCTACCTCTCAGGCAAGGTCACCTGGCTCCAAGTCACGCCCCATAATAACGCTCGGTGGACGAAGATTGCGGGCCCCGGAGCAGTCAACTTTGCCGCCGCAAGTTCACCGCAAACCACTGCGACCTTCTCGCAGCCGGGTGAATACTCGCTCGCTTTGCGCGCTTCCGGCGCCAAGGGCGTTCCTCCTTCGATTCGCGTGCGGGTGGAACCTGCGCCGCCGGCGGATCGGCTCGATGTGGTGTATACCCGCCATTACTCCATCCAGAGTCAGTTCTGGAACCAGCGCGCAAAAGCTCTGATCGTCAGCTGGATCCCGCATTGCATCGCCATGTGTGAGCGGACCGATATCGCACCCATGCGTGGAGATGGCGGCATCGACAACTTCATCGAGGCGGCCAAGGCTAACAGGGGCGAGCCCCATGGCAAACACAAGGGCTATGTCTTTTCCAATGCCTGGGTTCATCAGACCGTGGAATCCATGTGCATCGCTCTGATGGTCGATCCGCAAGGCGATCCTGACATCATTCAGGCGCAGCAGTTGATGCAGTCCACGTTGGAGCGCTGGATTCCAATCATTCTCGCTGCCCAGATGCCGGACGGCTACTTGCAGACCGCTTACATTCTGGCGGATCGCAAAGACTGGCCGGAGCGCTGGTCGCCCGATCACCGCGGCAACCACGAAGGATACGTCTCCGGCTACTTCATCGAATCCGCCATCAATCACTACACCCTCACCGACGGGAAAGATCTGCGCCTCTACAACGCTGCCAAAAAACTGGCCGACTGCTGGGTCGCCAACATCGGTCCCGGCAAGAAAGCTTGGTTCGACGGCCATCAGGAGATGGAGCAGGCCCTCGTCCGCTTCGGTCGCTTCGTCAATGACCAGGAGGGAGGCCATCGCGGCGATGCCTACATCTCCCTCGCGAAATTCCTCCTCGACTCTCGCCGTGGTGGATCCGAGTACGACCAGAGCCATCTACCGCCAGGTCAACAGTACGAGGCCGTTGGCCACGCCGTTCGTGCCATGTACTTCTACTCCGGCATGGCGGATATTGCAGCCGAGACCCAGGACCGTGACTATCAGAGCGCGGTCATTTCGCTGTGGGACAACATGGTCAACAAGAAGTACTACGTGACCGGCGGCATCGGGAGCGGCGAGACCTCCGAAGGATTCGGCCCCAACTACTCTCTGCGCAATGAAGCCTACTGTGAAACCTGCTCCAGCTGTGGAGTCGTATTCTTCCAGTACAAGCTCAACCTCGCCTACCACGACGCCAAATATGCCGATCTCTACGAGCAGACCATGTACAACGCCCTGCTCGGTGGAGTCGCTCTGGATGGCCGCAGCTTCTGCTACACCAATCCCCTCGTCGGCACTGAACGAGCCAAGTGGCATGTCTGCCCTTGCTGCGTGGGAAACCTGTCGCGAACCTTGCTCATGATTCCCACCTGGGCTTACGTCAAAAGCAAAGACGGGCTGTACGTCAACATGTTTGTGGGAAGCCGAATTCACGTTGGCCAGATCGCTGGCACCAACGTGGAGGTCGTGCAGAAGACCGAATACCCCTGGCACGAAGCCGTTTCCATCACTCTCAATCCTGAAGTGGCAAAGACCTTCTCTGTCTTCGTGCGTGTACCCAATCGAAAGACCAGTACGCTCTACACGCAATCGCCCGCTGTTCAAGGTATTCGACGCTTCGCCATCAACGGACAAGAGCATACCCCGACCATCGAGAAGGGATACGCGGTAATCACCCGCAAATGGAAGCCCGGCGATCGCATCGAGTTCGAGTTGCCTTTGGAACCGCAGCGCATCACCGCGGACAGCCGTATCGAAGCTGACGTGGATTCAGTTGCGCTTCAGTACGGCCCGCTTCTCTACAATGTCGAATCCGCCGACAACGGGCAGATCGACCGCAAGCTGAGCGACGAACCATTGCAGGCAGAGTGGCAACCAGAACTGCTCGGCGGCATCATGGCAATCAAAGGCCGCTGGCAAGACGGCTCACCCATGCTAGCCATTCCCAACTTCGCGCGCAGCAATCGCCAGGGTCCGCCCGCGGAATACCCCGATGAACAGCCCTCCGGAACAAAACGCTCGCTCGATACCAAGGTATGGATCTAGAGAGCACAGGGCAGCAGCACTCCATCAACTCCGGCAGGTTCCGCTGAAACACAATGGGCCTGCCGGCAACCCCAAGCCGGCCGCTTCAACAGGCGCCCGCACTCTATCTCGAAGCACTACAATGGTGCACAATCGTCATGAAGATCAGGTTCTGGTTCGCCACCCTCGCTGCCCTCGTCCCTTTCACTCTTGCCAGCCCTGCGCAAGATAAGCCAGCCGTGATTCACGTCGACGTAGCTCATCCCGGCGCGGCGATCTCTCCGCAGATGTTCGGAATCTTCTTCGAGGACATCAACTTCGCTGCCGATGGCGGCCTCTATCCTGAACTCGTCAAAAACCGCTCCTTCGAATTCAGTGACCCACTCACCGCTTGGCACGAGATCATGGTGACCAACGAGAAGGGTCTCGAATACTCGAAGGGCGAACTCGGTGTGCGAACCGACGACCCGCTGAACGAGAACAACCCTCACTACCTTCGCGTGCGCGTCTATCAGCCGGACTACGGCTTCTATAACGCGGGCTTTCGCGGCATGGGCATCCAGAGCGGGGCTGAGTATCGCTTCTCTGCGTACGTCCGTTCTGCCACTCCAAACGCTGTGCGCGCCGTGATCACCGACGACGACGGACACGAGCTTGGCAGCGGAACTCTACAAGGTTTCGGCAGCCACTGGCAGCGCTACGAAACGGTGATCCGCGCCACCGGCACCTCCCAGCACGCGCGCTTGAACCTCCACATTGCCAACCAGGGCTCTGTCGATCTCGACATGGTCTCGCTCTTCCCTGTCGATACCTGGAACGACCGGCCAAACGGCCTGCGCAAAGACATCGTGCAGCTTCTCTATGACATGCACCCCGGATTTATTCGCTTCCCAGGCGGCTGCATCGTGGAAGGCCGAACTCTTCAAAATCGATATCGCTGGAAAACCACCGTCGGTGACGTTGCCCAGCGCAAGTCCATCATGAATCGCTGGAACGATGAGTTCGATAAGCGGCCTGCCCCCGATTACTTCCAATCCTTTGGCCTCGGCTTCTATGAATACTTCCAGCTGGCCGAAGACATCGGCGCTCGTCCCCTGCCGATTCTCAACTGCGGCATGGCCTGCCAGTACAATTCCAGCGAGACCGCGCGGCTGGAAGACCTTCACGAGTACATCCAGGATGCTCTCGATCTCATTGAGTTCGCCAACAGTCCCGTCACCTCGCCCTGGGGCAAGCTGCGCGCCCAGATGGGCCATCCTGCTCCATTCCATCTCGAAATGATGGGCGTCGGCAACGAACAGTGGGGCTCGCGCTATATCGAACGCTACAAGCTCTTCGCCCAGGCCCTGAAGGAGAAGCATCCCGAGATCAAGCTGGTCGTCGCCGCTGGTCCCGCTCCCTCCGGCGAACCCTTCGAAACCATGTGGGCCAACTGGCGCCAGCTCAAGCCCGACATCGTCGATGAGCACTACTACATGAGCCCCGACTGGTTCTTGGAGAACTCGCATCGCTACGACCACTACGATCGTTCCGGACCCAAGATCTTCGCAGGCGAATATGCCGCCCAGACCGCCGGCACCACCAAAGCGGAAAATCGCAATGATTGGCAAGCCGCTATCTCCGAAGCCGCCTTCATGACCGGCCTCGAGCGCAATGGTGATGTCGTACAGATGGCGTCCTACGCCCCGTTGCTGGCCAACGTAGATGCCTGGCAGTGGAAGCCCGATGCTATCTGGTTCGACAATCTGCACTCCTACGGCACGCCCAATTACTACGTCCAGAAGCTCTACGCCAGCAATACTGGAACCCGGATCGTTCCCATTACGCCCCAGTCCGAAGATGGACTTTACGCCAGCGCCACCATCGACGAGCGCACCCACGAGCTCATCGTTAAAACCGTCAACAACTCCCCGTCTGCCCGCCCTGCCGAACTACGCCTGGATGGATCAGACTCCTCTGGCGCCATCAAGATCGCGAGCCTGGCTACCTCAGATCTCAACGCGGAAAATAGTTTCGACCACCCACAGGCCCTCGCACCCACGTCATCGACAGCCGAGATGCAGCACGGTACAATCACCCTGCAAATGCCTGCCTATTCCCTGAACGTCTACCGCATTTCCTTGCCCTAGGCGCCCCCTCTAGGGGCTGTAGATGAGAAATTTCTAACAGCCCCAGCCACAACCCGGACGGGCACCCTCATCACGGCTGCGCCAGCTCGTCCGGATGTTTAACCTCGCATCCGCCCTCCATTGAGTGCCCACTCCCTCCTATCCCCCGCGCTTCTCCCGCCGATGAATGCCTAGAGATATGACCCATAGCGGCATTCAAGGCAGTGGCTTTGCTTTGTGGACCATCGAAGCAAGTCTCACGGCCATCGCCATCCCCTTGGCGTTCTTGTTCCCCCGGTTAGGCGGGACCTGGCCGAGCCGCGTCATGTCCAGCTTTCGCCAACTCGCGCGCCGGCGAGCAGTCGCCGTAGCGGTGGTCGCGGCCACCATGTTTCTGCTGCGCCTCGCTTTACTTCCGCTCTTTCCGCCTCCGCTTCCCTACTCCACTGACGACTTCAGCTTCCTGCTCGCCGCAGACACCTTCCTGCATGGCCGGCTGACGAACCCCACACCGGCTATGTGGATGCACTTCGAAAGCATCCACATCACCATGCAACCCAGCTACATGTCGATGTACTTTCCCGGCCCCGGCCTTCTGATGGCTGCGGGACAGCTCATCTTCGGTCACCCCTGGGCCGGCATTCTGATCACTGCCGCATTGACCTGCGGCGCCATCTGCTGGATGTTGCAAGCCTGGCTGCCGCCCACCTGGGCTCTGTTAGGCGGCTTTCTTGCCATCCTGCGCATAGGCCTCTTTAGCTACTGGACCAACACCTACACCGGCGGTGCCACCCTCTCCGCGCTCGGCGGAGCCCTCGTCCTAGGGTCCTTACCTCGCTTGCGCAAACGAGCCCGTCTCCGCGATGGCATGCTCATGGCCACAGGAATGGCGCTCCTGATGCTCTCGCGCCCCTATGAAGGCGTCCTGCTCTGCCTTCCGGTCACACTCGCACTGGGCCACTGGATCTTGTTCGCCAAGAATCGTCCGTCGAAGATGGTGCTCCTGCGCCGGGCCGCCGCTCCCATCGCTCTCCTCCTGCTCGTGCTCTCTTGGATGGGCTACTACGATGCCCGCGTGTTCGGAAAAGCCACTACACTCCCCTACACCATCGCCCGGGCGCAATATGCTGTCGTGCCCTATTACATCTGGCAGCCCACTCCCGCTACGCCCCACTACCGCCACCCGGAGATGGGCCGCTTCTACACCGAAAGCGAAACAGTTGGATACAAGAAGCTCCGCGCGCCCGGCGGATTCCTGCCCTACAACCTGAGCAAGCTCATCACCGCCACTCTCTTCTTTGCAGGCCTCGCGCTCCTTCCGCCCCTGGTCTTTGCAAGAGGTGTTCTTCACGACCGCCGCATCCGATTTCTAATCTGGTCGCTCCCCGCGTGGGCAATCGGTCTGGCCGTCGGCGTGTTTCTCATCCCTCACTACCTCGCGCCCTTCACCGCCGGATTCTATGCTCTTGGCCTCCAGGCCATGCGTCATCTCTGGGTGTGGAAACCGTCCGGACAACCCGTCGGGCGCACCTTGGGACGACTGCTTGTGCTCATCTGCGTGCTCATGGCGGCCCTGCGGACAGTAGCAAATCCTCTCGCCATCGAGCCGCCGCAGTGGCCCATTCCGGCTTGGCTTTGTACATGGTATGGACCGGGGCACTTCGGAACCCAACGAGCCGAAGTGGCCGCTACCCTGGACAAGCTTCCCGGCAAACACCTCGTCTTTGTGCGCTATAGCCCCAAGCATGAGCCGGGTGACGAGTGGGTCTACAACGCCGCCGATATCGACGGTTCAAAGACGATCTGGGCCCGTGAGATGAATCCCACAGCCGACGCCGAACTCATTCACCACTACAAAGATCGCGACATCTGGCTGGCACAGCCCGACGTGGCACAGGCTCCCCTGGCACGCTACACCTCAGCTCGATGACCCGGCAGCGGCAGCTT